>NZ_FQVH01000007.1:0-2494 GCF_900129075.1 Caldanaerobius fijiensis DSM 17918 | reverse complement strand
AAATGATAATATAAGCCATAGAAGGTTCTTGTTGCAATGAGAAAATTGAAGAAAAACGGAGATATCGTGAGAAAATGAAAGATAATAGAGGGAGTAGATCCTAAGATAAAAAAGTTAGAAAGGGCGTTAGATTATGAGGAACTTAATATTAGGAAGAATAAAAACAAAGAAATAATATGTATTTTTGAAGAAATAATGAAGGTTAATTTAATTTATAATGGGTTAATTAAAAGCGGTTATTTTTTTATTTTATGCGATACCGAGGGCTACATAATAAAATTGATTTATGATGACCATTTGGCAAATTATTTTAAGAAAATAAATCTTGTAGAAGGTGCGAGTTTAAGATTAGAAGACAGTGGAACAAATGCGATTAACCTAGCGATGGAGTACAAAAGTCGGGTAGAAATATGTGGAGAAGATCACTACTGCGAATTATTAAAGAATTGGTATTGTACTGCAATGCCTATAATAAATTATAATGACACTGCAATAATAGCATATCTTGACATGTCTTGTGTAAATTATTCAAATATTAATAATCAGAGTTTGGTCCTCAAAAATATCGTTACTCAAATTGAAAAATATTTATCGCTTAAGCATGAAATTAATTATGTACTGGGTAAACTTATTTATGTTGATGAAGGGTAAAAAATTTATTTGTATTGTCTTTACAATAATTTTTTTACTTTCATCAATAAGTAACGTGTTTGCTGATGCGTATTGTGATAATGTACCTATATTTATACAAGCATATGATGGCCTTTGTTGGGCAGTCAGTGCTTCCATGGTAGCTGCACATTATCACGATGATGTAATTGATAGGACAGAAGATATTTGTTGGGAAATTAAAAAGGCTTATCCAGCATATGGAGAAAGTTTGGATGATATAATTAAAGGTATACAATACGGTCTAAAAATACCCACAGAATCTCCAGTAAAACCAGCAAAATATCAAACGTATGGAGTATGTAGCGAAACAGCAATTAAATATCAATTTAATAATAATGCTCCCATAGTGGCACGAATACAACCTCAAGGTATTGGTAGACATGCTGTAGTATTAAGGTATTATATCGATGGTTCATCAATAAATGAAGATAAAGTTGGTTATAATGATCCAATGGATGGTTCGCATTTAGTTAAATATACTGAATTCACAAAATCATGGGTTGATAGCATAATATTTTCTTAGGGGTGTTAATATATGAAAAGAATAATGTGTTTAATTTTAACAATGTTATTTTTATTTTACCTTAATATAATCACATATGCCGCTAATGTACCTATGAAAGAAGTTATAGAAAAATTTAACGATAATGTTGAAGAGAAAAATAAAATTAAAGAAGTAGTGTTAAAAGACGAGGCGCAGCCATTGAAAGATTTAATAAAATTTAAAAAAGATTTTAAAGTAATACAAAACACAATTGTAACTTCGGAAGATGATCTAATATTGGGTGAACCGTATAAAATAATTCACTTTCCTGCACCTATGCCAGATAATATTACGTCGGCTTTTGAAGGTTTTATAAAAGGAAAACGGATTACAGATATTTTACAAAACGCCACTTATTATTATGAAGTTCCCGTTTTAATGAAGCAAAATAATGCCCCTGTTTCATCTATTCAAGTCAAAATAAGAGACACTGGAAAATGGGGGGTTACATTGTATCCCGGTTATTTAGATCCAGAAATCAGCTATATTGTAAGTCAGCCAGAAAAAGTTGTTGAATTGCTCAAAAGTTTGGGAATAGAGACCGTTGATAAATATATGCATGTTAGCTTTGGAGATGGTTACGATTTTTTATATACGCTATCTGATAACAAGGAATATTTTATACCTTTGCAAACACGTTTCGGCACGGAACAATTTAAAGTATACACGAGAGGTCAATTTCAAGCAATATTTGCTCCTCTTATGGAAAAAGTCTTAAACGACGAAGAGCTACCCATTGGTGGTGGTGCTAGTTTCAGTAAGAATGATAATAAAATGACAAATATTAGAAGCAACAATGAAGTAATATACATTGCATTATCTTTTGGCGTTATTGTTGCTGTTTCCTTACTTTATATAGTACGAAACAAAATAAAACATAAAACGTTATGAAGATTGAAATAATTGATAAAATTGGGTGGCGATTAACTATACTATGATAAATAGATAGAGCATACACAGAATACTGTGTATGCTCTATCTATTATTTCTATACATAAGTAAATAATTTATAGGATATAGGAGGTGATCATGTGAGCCGAACATACAAAAAGTGTATTTTTATATGGAAAACCTACAAGAATTAAATTGGACGAGCTTCTGAAAATTCAAAAACTATATACCCAACTTATTAATACTTATATCGAATTACTGTTGAACAATAGAAATTTGTATTTATCAATCTTCCTCGTATAATATGATTTGTAATCAACCAAAAAGGTCGACCTTTAACAAGATTAATAAAGATCTTTGATATTTAAATATTGTTTCTTTAAATTT
>NZ_FQVH01000006.1 GCF_900129075.1 Caldanaerobius fijiensis DSM 17918 | reverse complement strand
CAGTCTTTTGAGTATATCCATTTCTTGAGTTTGGAGTATCTTTATCTTTCTTCTCATACTTTTCATATCCAAGCTCTGTAGAAAGCTCTGCTTCAAGCATTTCTTGGATAGTATCTTTAAAAAGGTTTTTTAATGACGCATAAAGGTCTGGAATAGATTGAATATTGTTTTCACTGATGAAATTTTTTAATTGTTCCTTTGTCAAAATTGACATTTTTAAAAACCTCCTTCTCGGTTTGTTTTATTTTTGAATTCTTACCAAGAAAGAGGTTTTTAATCATTTTACACAAAATTTTTTACAGTCTCATATAGTGCTTAAGATACTTAAAAATTGACTTTGCCGGTTGTAAGCTCAATCAATTGTAGCGCTGTATCTTTTTGATTACAACAGTGTCAGCATTTCTAAAGGCGATTAGTTTATTATCAAGGTACATTATGCTTCCTGGTCCGCTGACAACAGTATTTTCCTTTATACCCTTTAGCTCTTTGCCATTTTGTATCGAATATAGGTTGTCCCCATTTCCTATGACCACATTATCAGGGTTTAACGGTTTTGGTAATGTAATTGTATTCCATAATTTTAAAGGCTTGTCCAGATAACCATAATATATTTTTGTAATTTCTGTGCCGTTTAAACGCCCTAGATATACTCGATCCTTGCTGTCTATGCCTATTAGGGCGTATTTATTGTAACTTAAGTAGGTATCTTCCTTGCCGTCTCTAATGACGTGAATAATGTTGTTGGAGGACTGATACACCAGATTATCGGTTTCCTGGGTCTCGCGCATTTTGATTATTTTTCTTACCGGAGTCCATATCTTTTTTATGGTACCCATTATATTGATTTGGTATAATCTGTCATATCCATCACCGCCGGAAACTTTTATATATATCATGTTTGTTAGAGGTGAAACCTCTATATCCGAAACAGAACTATTGCGTGGTAAGTACGTTATACTGTTTACGGTCTGTTTTTTATTACTATCCAGGTAGTATGCGTTTATTGTTATTTTGTCGCTTAACCTGCGGTGCTCTATTTGAGTATATAATAACCTGTTTCTATCAGGAAGCCACTTATAATAATCTACATTGTCTATGCCGAGCCCATAAGGTTTATTATCCTTTGATGTACTGGATTTGTATATAATGAGATTGTGATTTTTCATATATGCGATATAGCTACCATCATATGATGGCTGTATGTTTGATGTGTTTTTAGGTACTTTAAATGCTATGTTTTTTGGCATCTCTTTTGTTTCTGAGTATACTTTTTCTGACATAAAGGTACTTTTGTCGGCCAAGAAGTAATTATTCACATAATATAAAGAAATTATTTGCAATAAAAGAGATACTCCCGCCCACAGTAAAAGCTTTTTTAAAATTCTCATAGAAATCAGGCATAGAGTCCCGAATCTTTAGTTCTATTCGGGAAGTAAAATGCCTTACCCCCTTTCTTATAAGTCTTTTTCAATATATCTTTGTTATTTAGCGTAGAATATAGTGGGCACCAATCTTTCTCCTAAAGCATCAGATGGATTGTTTATTATTTTACCCTTAAAATACATGGTAGTAGAAGAACCACCGTCCAGGTTTACAGCATTATATGCACCAAACTTTAGCATTATATTCTGCACATCCCTAAGGGTTGCTCCTACGCTTCTGAGAGATCTGCCGTCGATGACCAGGAATATAACCGTTCCATCTTTTCTTTGACCTATAGCAGTTCTCGGAGCTATACCCCAACCTCCGTCACCTTTTTCTATCATGGGTTTGCCGTCGATGACCAGTGCCGGACCAAAACTAACAGCCTCCTTTATTGACAGAAACGGTATATCTTTGTATTTATATTGACCTACAAGCAATTTGCCATCCCCTGTGAACCCTATCAAGCTGACATTATCGTCGGGGTTGGTATCGGTGCTGTAGATTACTTTGTAATCGTGTATTATAATTCCCTGTGGAGCGCCACCTGTTCCTTTCATGCCGCTGTCTACAAATCCGCCCGCATTTATGGCGGCAATGGCATGGTTTCTTCTGGCAATAGAACTGGTGGTTTCGCCTTTTTTAGGTATATAATAAGAGTATCCCACGTATATTCTTGTGGGATCATGTATTAGTAACAGCTTACCTTTAAAATGCGCTCCGCTTACATTATACAACTCAATAGAGTTATCGTGGTTGTTTTTAAAGTTTATAAGGTTTTTATTACTGGCACCAGACTTTATGCTGCTGGAATTTTTCTTCATTATCTTGTCTATGACGTCTTTTGGTAAAAAAAGGGTAGCCAGGTATTGATGCTTAAATGTAGTCATTGCCGTGGTTACCAGAGTATTGCGCACGTTAGTAAAAGGGCCATAAAAGATCATGTAAGGTAGGGTAACCAGAGTAAAAAGAATTTCAAAGACCATAAATATCACTATTTTTTTAAATGTCGTCCTGTTTCCCATGAATATCTCTCCAATTATGATCTACAAAATTTTGTGGACATGCCTAATAAGGTGATTAAAACGAATCTTTAAACGGTCTTTGTAAGAGGTATCTCCCATAATGGCTTTAAATTCATCAAAAGATACGGCAGGTGTAATGATATGCCTTCTCAACATATATGGGTTATCTCCCGGCATCACGTCTCCTTCTTTTGTAGTAAAAGCCATTCTTATGCCGACCTTCTTTAAAGCGCGTATAACTTTATCGCTGTAACCTCCAAAAGGATAAGCAAAATACGGTTCATAATTAAATTGTGACAAAAAGTCTTTTTCTATTTCCAGGTCATTAACTATTTGGTCTTCTCCTACTACAGCGAGTGCTGGTTTATGGCCAATGGTGCGGTGTAGATTAAAGGTATGAGAACTGAAAGAAAAAACATCTTCGCTGTTTTTCATTTCGCTATATGTCAAAAAGGGAAATGGTCCTTTACTTTTAACGCCGTCTTGCCTTATATACTTGCCTATTATAAAAATAGTAGCTTTAAAGTGATATTTTTTCAAAATAGGGTATGCTAATTTGTAGTCACTTTCGTAACCATCATCCATGGTGATTGCTACACTTTTGAGAGGTAAGAGGGATTTGTGTTTAACAAAATTTTCTAACTCAGGCAAAGTAATAGTTTTGTACCCATTTTGATATAAGTATCTCATTTCCTCATCAAAAAGCTCAATAGGCAATACGCTATCGTTCCTTGCATATTTGTGCTCCTGGTTGCCCAGGACAAAGTCGTGGTAAGTTAAAACGGGGACCCTTGTAGCGTATGACTCTGGTTTGTGTAATGGTACCTTTTTAATCTGTTTTATAGGTCGCACAAAACTTTTTGTGCCCATTAGTATAAAGAGAGCAATGATCGCTAATGAAGCAATTTTTTTGAATTTAACCATAATTATATAACCACCTTTAAAATTCAGGTATAATAATCTCGAAATATATTATACAATTGAACATGGAGAGGGTACAATTACCTAAATATTAATTTTTCATTAATTTTGATTTTAATACAAAAATTTATTGACGATTGGCCCAAAAGTTGAGTAAAGGGGAGAAAATATATATGGCATATATATCAAATCCTAATTTGCCTCAAGGGAAGGTAAAATTAGCTGTAATTGACGGAAGAGCAAAAAACATAGGTATGGCATTGGAGAAAATGGGTATTGATGTTATATATACAGTAAGGCATCCAATTCTGTATAATGCAGTATCATATCATCCCGATATGATATTACATCATCTTGGAGGAGAAGATATTGTTGTTGCTCCAGACGTGGATAAGAATTTTTTATGGCAGCTGGAGGGTTATGGATTTAATATCATTAAAGGAGAAACACCTTTATATAGAAACTATCCCGGTGATATAGCATATAATGTAGCGAGAATTGGGGATGTGGCTTTTCATAATATAAGATATACAGATAAAGTTTTATTAAATGAATTAAAAAAACGAGGTGTTAAACTTATCGATATAAAGCAAGGCTATGCAAAGTGTTCGATATGCATTGTGAATGAAAAGGCTATTATTACCCAAGATGTGGGTATTGCTAATAAAGCAAGAGAACATGGTATAGAGGCTTTGTTGGTACCACCGGGAAATATAAAGCTGCATGAATTGAATTATGGATTTATTGGAGGAGCCACTGGTCTTATATCAAAAAGTGAATTGGCTGTTGCTGGAAATATACAGTTTTATAAATATAAAGATGAAATTTTAGATTATCTAGATAATAACGGCATAAGTGTCGTGAATCTGGTTTGCGATGAAATAACAGACATAGGTTCTATTATTCCACTAATGGAATGGCCATAGAGAAGAGAATATAAAGGATTCTCAAACACATACTAATCATGAAAGGAAGTGATAGAGATTGTATAATGTTTTGACCGTGACGATTTCTAAAGACGCTTTGCCTGTTATAGATAGCTTTGTAGCAGAGATGGATATGTTAAAGAAAAGAGGACTTAATATGGATTATACCAAGACTGAGGTTGGTGAAAATGTACTATTTGAGTGCCAATTAAAAGAAAAAAGTGATTACAAATATGATATACTAAAACAGTACATGGCTAATATATTAGCAGATATAATTATGAAGCATTGGGAGATAAAATTTATTGATAGAATAATCTATAAGAATTATAATTATTTCTCATCGGAAGAAAGATTTAATATATTAAAGAACGTGTACAATATATTAAATGAAGATGACGTTGATTTTTATTGGATCAGCAAAAAAGCTCAGATTGTAAATGCTATGCTGGAATATCTCAAGACCAATGATATATTGAATTTAGAGGGTTTCATTAATTTTAGGCTCAAAGATTATATAAATGGTCTTTATGATGTTGTAGATAAGGCTGTTGACGATTATCTGGTAGAAAAGGAATATAATGAGTTTATTAAAATATTAAAATATTTTGCAGAATTACAGGAACCACAATATGATGCCGTACATGTTTTAGTCAGTGATGATATGCACTATGTGTTGCTTGATAATAGCTATAAAGAAATTCACGACAGTTTGATAGAAAGCCGTGGCTATCTGGACAGAGAATCAAACGGCGAAGATGTACTTATAAGCTCGCTGATAACTATAGCACCGGGTAAAATATATTTTCATTGTTCAGAAACGTTTAATAACCATAATTTTATGAACACGTTAAAGAATATTTTTAGCAATAAGATAAACATCTGCACCGGCTGTGATATATGCAAAGAGGCTAATAACATATGTAAAAAATAATTTCAGTCATATTGGCTGAAGTTTTTTTATATGGTATACTTAATACTGAGGTGCAAAATTTATGACAATATATCAGATAATTTTTATGACAGTGATAGGTGCATTAATAGGGTGGTTCACTAATTATCTTGCTATTGAGATGCTTTTTCGACCTTTGAGACCGGTAACAATTCCGCTTCTTAACTATCAGGTAATAGGTTTAATACCTAAAAGGAGGGCAGAGCTGGCAAAAAAAATTGGTGAGGTAGTGCAGGAGGAATTGGTTTCTATTGAAGAGATTCTGGACAAGTTTATTGAAAATCAGCAAAGAGATGAGATCATAAGGCAGATTAAATTTAAGATATCCAGGATTGTTTCAGAGAAGTTGCCAGGTATATTGTCGGCTTTTAAGCCGATGGTATTAAGATACATCGATGATATTGTAGATGCTGAATTTGATAAATTTATAGATGATTTAAATGAGAATTTCTTTAAGAAAATAGGGCAGGGTATAAATGTAGCAAGTATGGTTGAAGAAAAGATAAACCAATTTGATATAAAGAAGTTGGAAGAGCTTATAATAAAAGTAGCAAATAAAGAGTTAAAAGGTATAATTATACTGGGCGGTATACTTGGACTTATCATAGGATTTATACAGGCTGTAATAGTAAGCTATTTTTAAAGTGTTGCTTTTATTGTATAAATGCTTTATAATTATGTTATGAAATTTACATTGAAAAGCAATGATGGGGAGAGTAGCGCATCGCAGGTCTAAAGAGAGGAAAAGTCGAGGGCTGAAAGCTTTTCTAGACATCGGATGCGTGAAAGACCACCCCTGAGCTGCAGGCTGAAGTATGTAGTAAGCTGCGCCGGTGATGCCGTTATAATCTTTGAGTACCAATTAGGGTGGAACCACGGGCCCTCTCGTCCCTTTGAGGACGGGAGGGTTTTTTAATAAATTGCGATAGGAGGTATGTTTTGATGATCAATGTTAGACTTAAAGATGGGTCGGTAAGGCAATTTGACAATGGCGTAACGCTTAAAGATATTGCCTTATCTATAAGTCCAGCTTTAGCCAAAAAAGTTTTAGGGGCAAGGGTTAATGGAATTGTCAAGGATTTGTCTACTCCATTAAATGAAGATACGACGGTGGAATTTTTGACCTTTGATGACCAGGAAGGGATGGACATTTTTAGGCATACATCCTCACATATACTGGCGCAGGCCGTAAAGCGGATATTTCCTGAGGCTAAACTGGCTATAGGGCCTGCTATAGAAAACGGATTTTACTATGATTTTGATATCGATCATGCTTTTACGCCTGATGACTTTCAAAGGCTTGAAGAGGAGATGCATAAGATCATAAAAGAGGATTACAAAATCGAGAGGTTTGAATTAAGCCGCTCTGAAGCCATTGCGCTTATGAAAAGTAGGAATGAGCCATATAAGGTAGAACTGATAGAAAACCTCCCTGAAGATGCTACGATTTCTTTTTACAAACAAGGAGAATTTGTGGATTTGTGTGCAGGGCCACACTTGCCGTCAACGGGTTATGTAAAGGCTATAAAGCTCTTATCAGTAGCGGGAGCTTACTGGAGGGGCGATGAGCGCAACAAAATGCTTCAGAGGATATATGGCACATCCTTTGACAAAAAGTCAAAACTGGATGAATACCTGAATATGCTGGAAGAGGCGAAGAAGAGAGACCACAGAAAATTGGGAAAAGAACTGGATCTCTTTAGTATACAAGAAGAGGGGCCAGGCTTTCCATTTTTACATCCAAAAGGTATGATTATACGGAACATACTCGAGGATTTTTGGAGGCGTGAACACGTAAAAAGAGGTTATCTTGAGATAAAAACGCCGATTATCCTCAACGAAGAGCTCTGGCACAGGTCGGGGCATTGGGACCATTATAAAGAAAATATGTACTTTACTAAAATAGACGGTCAGAACTACGCTATAAAGCCGATGAATTGCCCTGGTGCCATGCTCGTCTATAAGACGTCTATGCACAGCTACAGGGATTTGCCTTTGAGGTTGTGCGAGCTTGGCATTGTGCATAGGCATGAAAAATCAGGAGTTTTACATGGATTGATGAGAGTAAGATATTTTACACAGGACGATGCCCATATATTCATGATGCCAGATCAGGTAAAGAGTGAGATTATTGGCGTCATAGATTTCGTTGATTATGTTTACTCGCTCTTTGGATTCAATTATAATGTGGAACTCTCTACAAGGCCAGAGAATTCCATGGGTACGGATGAACAGTGGGAGATGGCTACAAATGCGCTGATAGATGCTTTGAATGCAAAGGGCATACCTTTTAAAGTAAATGAAGGCGATGGAGCCTTTTATGGTCCTAAGATTGACTTTCATTTAAAAGATAGTATAGGGAGAACATGGCAATGCGGCACGATACAGCTGGATTTTCAGATGCCCGAACGTTTTGACCTTACGTATATAGGGCAGGATGGCGAAAAGCACAGGCCTGTAATGCTCCACAGGGTTATTTACGGCAGCATTGAAAGATTTATAGGAATACTTACAGAGCACTACGCTGGTGCATTTCCTACATGGCTTGCCCCTGTACAAGTGAGGATACTGCCTATAGCTGACAGGCACTTTGAATATGCTGAAAAGGTGAATGATACACTTAAAGGAATGGACGTAAGGGTTGAAACTGATAAGCGAAATGAAAAGATAGGCTATAAGATACGGGAAGCTCAGATTCAGAAAATACCGTACATGCTCATAATAGGCGATAACGAGGTCGAAAACGGTACAATTTCTGTAAGGTCTAGAAAAGAAGGAGACATTGGCTCGATGGCGTTGGATGATTTTATCGCAAAAATAAAGGATGAAATAACCAAAAAAATCTGATGTTTTTTTGCAAAAGGCCTGGTAATAGATTGCCAGGCTTTTTCTGGTTTATGCTACAAATATGTTACAACTAAAATAAATAAAAACGTATTCAAAATTTTAGTTATAACGTCAATATTAAATTTATATAAAAAATAATAAAATTATACTAAAACAACTGATATCGAAAAAGAGGAAAGGGGGAAAGTGGATGGCAAGCGTTGTATTAAAAGGTGTGACGAAGGTATATCAGGGTGGTGTTGTGGCTGTAAAGGATTTTAACCTGGACATAGCTGATAGGGAATTTATCGTCCTGGTTGGCCCATCGGGTTGTGGCAAATCGACCACCTTGAGAATGGTTGCAGGCCTTGAAGAGATAACTGAAGGGGAATTGTACATAGGCGATAGACTGGTAAATGATGTGCCGCCTAAAGATAGGGATATAGCGATGGTATTCCAGAACTACGCATTATATCCCCATATGACTGTGTATGATAACATGGCCTTTGGCCTCAAGCTGAGAAAGATGCCCAGGGCAGAAATTGATAAGAGGGTAAAAGAAGCAGCCAGAATATTGGACATAGAGCACTTACTGGATAGAAAACCCAAGGCCTTATCAGGAGGACAACGGCAGAGGGTCGCTCTGGGACGTGCAATTGTAAGAGAACCCAAAGTATTTTTGATGGATGAGCCCTTGTCAAATCTTGATGCCAAGTTGAGAGTTCAGATGAGGACAGAGCTTAGCAAATTGCATGAGAGATTGCAGACGACGTTTATTTATGTCACCCACGATCAAACTGAGGCTATGACCATGGGTGACAGAATCGTCGTGATGAAAGATGGCGTGATTCAGCAGGTTGCAGGCCCACAGGAATTGTACGACTATCCAGTAAATAAGTTTGTGGCAGGTTTTATAGGAAGCCCTGAGATGAACTTTATTGACGCCAGATTAGTAGAAAAAGACGGTGCTATTTACGCTGAATTTGCTGGATTTTCCATAAAAATACCTGATGGCAAAGTTAAAAAATTAAAAGATAAATCGTATATTGGAAAAGAAGTGACGTTAGGCATAAGGCCTGAGGATATACACGATGAAGAGATGTTCCTGGAAGCATATCCTGAGGCCGCTATAGATGCAAAGGTTGAGGTCGTGGAATTGATGGGAGCTGAGACATTCCTGTACTTAAACGTAAAAGGCCATCAGCTGACAGCCAGGGTTGATCCCAGGAGCAGCGCCAGAGAGGGAGATTTGATTAAAGTTGGTTTTGACGTGAACAAAATTCACCTCTTCGACAAAGAAACCGAGCAGACAATACTAAATAAATAGAAAAAAGGTACACGAAAACATCGTGTACCTTTTTATTTGCCCGGGCAAGGGTTACAAATGGTTGCCGATGTAGACAAAAGATGAAAGCTGGTTGCTTTTTATAGCGGATTTGCTATAATGTTTTTGAAAACCTCCGGTTTTTTAGCTGGGGAAAAGTTAAACGTTTTTTAATTTTGTATTCATATTATTTTTGAAAGGGTGGTTATATGTCGGATAAAAAGTACATAGTTGGTGTTGATCTTGGAGGTACTAAATTAAGCACTGTTATTATAAATAAGAGCGGTGAGATACTGGCAAGAGCAAATGTGCCTACAGATGCACAAAAGGGACCTGATGCGGTAATACAAAAAATAAAGGATACCATACACCAGGTCATGGATGAGGTAGGAGCAACCGTGGATGATTTAGAAGGAATCGGAATAGGTTCTCCGGGCCCACTGGATGCTGAGACCGGGGTTATAAAATTTACTCCCAATCTTCCTGGATGGATAAATATACCGTTGAAGGATAAAGTACAGGAGGAATTCAATGTTCCTATAAAGGTGGATAATGATGCTAATGCTGCTGCTGTTGGAGAAGGGACCTTTGGTGCAGGTAAGGGTGTGAAGAACTTTGTGTATATCACTGTAAGTACGGGTATTGGCGGAGGAGCTTTTATTGAAGGCAAGCTGTTCCACGGTGAGAACTCTAATGGAGCTGAACTGGGTCATACGACTATAGATATGCACGGACCTCAGTGTGGTTGTGGCAATTATGGCTGCTGGGAGGCTTTAGCATCGGGTACTGCTTTTACAAAATTTGCAATTGATGGCCTTAAACATGGTAGAAGAAAATCTTTGATACTGGATATGGTAAACGGTGATCTGGAGAAAATCGATGCGAAGATCGTTTTTGATGCAGCAAGAAAAGGGGATGAGTATGCTCTTGAAATGGTGGAACGAGAAGCAGAGCTTTTAGGCGTGGGCATTTCTAATATAATAAATAATTTCAATCCACGCCGCATCATAATAGGTGGAGGTATGTCCAACGATCTGGATATGATGTACGACAGGATAATGAAAGAGATCGACAAAAGAGCATTAAAGGCCAATGCTGAAGTGGTGGAGATAGTCAGGGCAAAGCTGGGGAAAGATGCTGGTGTACTTGGTGCAGCGGCTTTGATTTTGAATCAATAAAGGACAAGAAATGGTACAAGGCTAGAAAAGAGCGGATTGCCCGCTCTTTTTTTGCGCGATTACTTTCAATGAGGAAGAAAAAATCAATATATGATATAATAAATCGATGAGGTGATGAGAATGGAACACGGAGGCAATATCTACAAAGCTGCAGAGCAATACGGAATAAATATAGATGCTATAATAGACTACAGTGACAATGTCAACCCATTGGGGGTGCCATACAGTGCAAAACAGGAAATTATTAAAAATATAGATGCACTTTCTCATTATCCCGATCCAGAATACCGTGAACTGCGAATGGCTATATCTGAATATACGGGAGTGGACTATAAAAACATCATAGTGGGAAATGGTGCTACAGAACTCATATCACTTTTTATAAAGGTTTTAAAACCTCGAAAGGCTCTTGTAGTTATGCCTGCCTATTCAGAATACGAAAGGGAACTGGTTATTAATGGAGCTATGGTTGACCATTATGTTTTAAAGCGTGAAGTTAATTATAAGGGAGATATAAATGAGCTGTGCTCTATGGTACAAGGAAAAGATATTATTGTGGTATGTAACCCTGATAATCCTACAGGAACAGCTTTCACTGTACAGGAGATAAACAAACTGGCAAAAGTTGCTATGGAATATGGTGCATTTTTGATGGTTGATGAAACTTATGTTGAATTTACTGATGACATAAGTTTATTTTCATCTTCCAGTATTATAAATAAATATTCGAATTTGTTCATAATAAGGGGTTTTTCTAAGTATTTTGGTATTCCGGGCTTAAGAATAGGATATGGCTTGACATCAAATCTAAACCTCATTGAGAATATAAATGATAAAAAAGATCCCTGGTCTGTGAATCTGTTGGCAGATATGGCTGCAAGAGCTGTGTTACGGGATGAGGACTATATAAGGCGGTCACGGGATTTTATGTACACCGAAAGGAGATTTATGGCAGCAGAGCTAAAGAAGATTGGGAACTTAAAGGTATATGATTCTGTGTGCAATTTCTTTTTATGTGAGATATTAAGCAACATTTCTGCCAGAGAAATTACAGAAAATGCCATAAAAAAAGGTATGCTCATAAGGGATGCATCGACATTTAAGTACCTAAATAATAGGCAATTTAGAGTATGTATAAAGCTCAGAAATGAGAATCAAATGCTTTTAAATTTTCTTAAAAGTGTATTATGATGGGACTTTGAGTTTTGCTGAACACAATTGTTTCTCTCCTTGCATATTATGTAAAAGACCATTATCGATTTACCATTTATATAAGGAGGGAAACATATGACAGAATATTACGACTTTATCTCAAAGGTGTATTATGCCTTGATAGATGAGGCTAAGGCCATAAAATCTTATAATGTGTTGCTTAAAATGGCTCCTGAAGAGGACATAGAGATAATAAAATCTATAATAGAAGATGAGGAAAAACACTACAGGTATTTTTTAAGCATGTATATGAGTATGACTTATCAGGCGCCGCCTATGTTTGAAATAGAAGTGCATCTGGCCGATGAATACGCTGATGCTTTAGAAGATGCTCTAAATGATGAGCTTGGTGCGGCCAAGTACTATATGCAAATACTGCTTTTAGCGCCTAACATGTACTATAAAGAACGGATACATTCCATAATCGTTGATGAACAGATTCATGCTACAAAATTAGAACACGTTTATGTAAAAGAAGATTAACGATTGTTGCATTATTATTTTAACTATGCTATAATAACCAGTAGAAGCTGGAAGAGAGTGGGTAGAACCCACTCTTTCGTGTTATGTGAACAATCGGGAGGATTTATATGTCAAAAATAGAAAGAATAGCAATGGATTTATTAGAGCCTTATATAGAGGATAAAGATATTGAGGTTGTAGATATAGAGTACGTAAAAGAAGGCAAAGATTGGTATTTAAGGGTGTATATTGATAAGCCTGAGGGGATAAGCATAGAAGACTGTGAAGATTTATCCAGATATTTGAGTGATAGACTGGATGAGGTGGATCCCATAAAGCACAAATATATATTGGAAGTATCATCTCCAGGCATTGAAAGGCCTTTGAAAAAACCGAAAGATTATGAACGCTTTAAAGGTGAAAAGATTTACGTGAAATTATATCAGCCTGTAGATGGTAGAAAGGAATTCGTGGGTTTACTCAAAGATTATAGAGATGGGAATGTGTATATAGAGATAGTCCAGGGAGAGATAATGGCAATACCGTTAGAAAAAATTTCATTGGCAAGGTTACATTTCGAATTTTAGACGGAGGTGGGTATTATGGATGGAGAACTTATTGAAGCTCTTAATCAAATAGAAAAGGATAAAGGCGTTAGTAAGGAAATTATTTTGGAAGCTTTGGAAACGGCTCTTATAACGGCCTATAGAAAAAATTATGGGACCGCGCAAAATGCAAAGGTTTATATAAATAAGGAGACGGGTGCTATAAAAGTCATGGCACAAAAGGTGGTGGTACCTGAGGTGCATGACGAAAAAATGGAAATAAGCCTTGAAGATGCCCAGAAGATAAATTCGCTTTATCAACTGGGCGATATAGTGGAAGTTGAGATTACGCCAAAAAAGTTTGGAAGAATTGCGGCTCAGACAGCTAAACAAGTTGTGGTGCAAAAAATAAGAGAAGCAGAAAGAGGCATATTATATGAGGATTTTCTGGCGAAAGAAAATGATATAATTGTAGGTGTTGTGACGAGAGCTGATAAAAAGAATTTGCTTATAGATCTTGGTAGGATGGAAACGACATTGCCTGTTTCAGAGCAGATTCCTGGGGAGAGTTATAAACCTGGTGATAGAATAAAGCTCTATATAGTTGAAGTAAAGAAAACGACAAAAGGTCCTGTTATAATAGCATCTCGTACGCATCCTGGTTTTGTAAAGAGACTTTTTGAACAAGAAGTGCCTGAGATATACGATGGGATTGTAGAAATCAAAAGCATAGCTCGAGAAGCAGGGTCCAGGACCAAGATGGCGGTTTTTTCACATGATGAGAAAGTGGATCCGGTAGGAGCGTGTGTGGGTTTTAAGGGTGCGAGAGTTCAAGCGGTAGTAAACGAATTAAGAGGCGAAAAAATAGATATAGTGAAATGGAGTAAAGATATTGGTGAATTTATATCTAACGCGTTGAGCCCTGCTAATATAGTAAGAGTAGAGATAAATGAAAGCGAGAAAGCAGCCAAGGTATTTGTACCAGAATATCAGTTGTCACTAGCTATTGGGAAAGAAGGTCAGAATGCCAGGCTGGCAGCCAAGCTTACAGGCTGGAAAATAGATATAAATGGTATAGAAACTAAATAGTGTGGTGATGTTAATGGCGGGTGTAAAGAAAATACCTATGAGAAAGTGCCTGGGTTGTATGCAATCAAAGCCCAAGAGAGAATTAATAAGAATAGTGAGAAATGCCAAAACAGGTGTTATACAATTGGATACAACAGGTAAAGTGTCGGGACGTGGCACTTATTTTTGCCCTAATGAGGATTGCTTTAGGAAGGCATTAAATAAAGAAAAATTGGAAAAGGCACTGGATACCCAGGTTACAGAAGATGATATTGAAAGATTGAGAGAGGAATATGATAAAATTGGTAAATAATCAAAGGATTTATTCGTTATTGGGGTTAGCTCAACGAGCAGGTAGGATTAAATCGGGGATATTTTTATCAAGGCAGGCTATATTGAAAAAAAAGGCGAAGATAGTAATAGTTGCGGAAGACGCTGCAAACAACACGGTAAGACAGATAATAACTTTATGTAAGAGGTATGAAATACCTGTATTTGTATATGGCAAAAAAGAAGAGCTAGGCAGCTGTTTGGGCAAGGGTGAGAGATCTGTATTGTGCGTTACTGATAGTGGATTTGCCGAAGCCATATACAAGGCTTTAAAAGGATAACGGAGGTGATGTCATGTCAAAATTGAGGGTGTATGAATTGGCCAGAGAGCTTAATTTATCAAGTAAAGATTTAATTTCCAAATTGACAGATTTAGGCATGAATATTAAAAACCATATGAGTACTTTAGAGGATGAGGAAGTGAATATGATAGTGGAGTTGATGAGGGAACCTGAGATGAAAGAGGATAAGCGAAATGAGAGTGATATGATGATTGATGAACATGATGATAAAGATACGTTATCTATAGATGATGAGTACGAAAGTGAATTTGACGATGATAAAATTAAGCAAAGAAAAGGTTCAAAAAAGAAAAAGAATAAGAAGAGCATTGCTGAAAACAATGCAGTACAACAAGATGCAGTTGTAGATAAAATCGAGTTTGTTGAAGGTATGACTGTCAGGGAATTTGCAGAGTTGATAAAAAAAGCTCCTTCCGAAGTTGTGAGAGATCTTCTTTTTATGAAATATATGTTAAAAATTAACGATGTATTGCCATTTGAAGTAGCGCAAAAACTGGCTGATAAATATGGAATTAACATCGAAAAAAAAGTTGAAAACAAAGGAGAACTTCCTGAAGAAGAAAAGGATGATCCTGCAAGCCTCAAACCGAGGCCACCTATTGTTACAGTGATGGGTCATGTTGACCACGGAAAAACTTCATTGTTAGATGCTATAAGGAATACCAACGTGACTGCGAAGGAAGTAGGTGGAATTACACAGCATATTGGCGCATCTACTGTGGAACTCAACGGCAAGAAGATAGTATTTTTAGATACTCCAGGCCATGAAGCTTTTACATCAATGAGGTCAAGGGGAGCACAGGTAACAGATATAGCGGTTCTGGTAGTAGCAGCTGACGATGGAGTTATGCCGCAAACCATTGAAGCTATAAATCATGCAAAGGCAGCCAAAGTCCCTATAATTGTAGCTATAAACAAGATCGATAAGCCTGAAGCCAATCCTGACAGGGTGAAACAGGAGCTTGCGGAATATGGCCTCATACCTGAGGAATGGGGAGGCGATACGATCTGCATACCTGTTTCGGCGCTGAAAAAACAGGGTATAAATGATCTGCTGGAAATGATATTATTGGTTGCCGAGATGCAAGAGTTGAAAGCTAATCCCGATAAGAAGGCTAGAGGCATTGTTATAGAGGCTCGTCTGGATAAAGGTCGCGGTCCTGTAGCGACGGCTATAGTGCAAAGTGGTACTTTAAGAGTGGGCGATGCCATCATCGTAGGGACAGCTTATGGAAAAGTCCGCGCTATGTTTGACGACAAAGGCAAAAGGTTAAAGGAGGCAGGGCCATCTACTCCTGTGGAGGTAATAGGTCTTTCAGAGGTTCCGGAAGCAGGAGACTTGTTAGTTGTAGTAGATGACGAAAAGAAAGCCAGAGAACTGGCTGAAGCGAGAAAAGAAAAAATGAAAGAGACCCGTTTCGTATCACAGAAGGTGACGTTGGAAGATCTTTTCAACCAGATGCAACAAGGCAATATAAAAGAATTAAATGTAATAATAAAGGCAGACGTGCAGGGTTCTGTTGAAGCGTTAAAGCAGGCAATTTTAAAATTGAGTAGTAATGAGTTAAGAGTCAATGTATTGCATGAGGGCGTAGGTATTATAACAGAAACGGATGTCATGCTAGCTGCGGCGTCTAATGCCATTATAATAGGTTTTAATGTTAGACCGGATTCAAAAGCTAAAGATTTAGCGGAAAGAGAAAAAGTTGATATAAGGCTATATAGGATTATATATGATGTAATAGACGATATCGAAAAGGCTTTAAAAGGCTTGCTTGAACCCGAATACCGTGAAGTATATTTAGGCAGGGCTGAAGTTAGACAGTTATTTAAAGTTTCGGGTTTGGGCACGGTAGCAGGATGTTATGTTTTAGACGGTAAAATCAGCAGAACTTCGTCGGTTAGATTGATAAGAGATGGAGTTGTGGTCTATGAAGGCAAACCAGCCTCATTGAAGAGATTTAAAGATGATGTTAGAGAGGTAGCTGCTGGTTATGAATGCGGTATGATGTTAGATAAGTACAACGATATTAAAGAAGGTGACATCATAGAAGCGTTTATCATAGAGAAAGTACAACAATAAGTGAGGTAATTGCGATGAATTATAGAGTAAATAGGATTTCGGAAGAAATAAAAAAGGTTATAAGTGATCTTATTAAAAATGAATTGAAGGATCCTAGAATTGCTCCACTTACGAGTGTAACTCACGTAGAGGTGTCTCGGGATTTAAGACATGCAAAGGTCTATGTGAGTGTGTATGGTACCGATGATGAAAAAAACAGCACCATAGAGGCGCTAAAAAGGGCGTCTGGGTATTTGCGAAAAGAAGTTGGAAGCAGGATAAAGACTTTTTACACACCTGAAATAGACATAGAGCTGGATAGATCTATAGAAACAGGTATACACATTGCGAAATTGATTGATGATCTAAAAAACGGGGTAGAGAATAATGATGGTAATGAGTGAAATCGTAAAATTATTAAAAAGTGCTAAAAAGGTTTTGATTGTCACCCATGTTTCACCGGATGGAGATGGGATAGGTTCAACATTAGCTCTTTTGCACGGTTTAAACCAATTAGGCATAGAAGGGCATGTAGTGATAGATGATGAGGTACCTGAGGGGTTTGCTTTTTTGCCTCAAAGTGGTAAGATTCTCAGGTACCCTCATGAAATGGATGGCTATTATGATGTCGCTGTAGCTATTGATTGTAGTGACGAAGAAAGAATGGGCAATGTTAAGGAATTGTATATGAGATTGCCAGTGAAGATAAACATAGATCATCACATAAGCAATACCATGTATGCGGATTATAACGTGGTTGATTCCAATGCGGGTGCTTCGGCTGAATTAGTATATCAATTACTGAAACTTTTGGGTGTGGAATTTGATAGCGATATTTCTACGTGCCTTTATTGTAGCTTGGCTACAGATACAGGAAGGTTTATGTACAGTAATACAACGAGCATAACCCATGAAATAGCGGGTGACTTATTAAACAATGGAGCAGATCTTAGAAAAATTGCCGAAGAAATTTTCGAAAAGAAAACATTGAATCAGGTATTGCTGATTGGTAAAGCAATAAGTACTTTAAATGTAGTAGAAGATGGGACTATTGCCTACATCACCGTTACAAAAGCTATGCTGGACGAATGCGGCGCAAGACCTGGCGATACAGAAGGATTGGTATATTATCCAAAATCAATAGATGGTGTAGAGATTGGGCTTTTATTTAAGGAAGAGGATGACAGGATAAAAGTAAGTTTTAGATCAAAAAAAGTAGATGTAAGCAAAATAGCTGCCATTTTTGGCGGAGGGGGACATGTTTTAGCGTCAGGTTGTTTTCTAGAAATGCCAATGAGTGAAGCTGTAGAAAAGGTGGTGCAGGCATGCGCCAGAGCTGTTAAAGATGTCCATTAGGTGGGGATGTTAGTGGATGGATTTTTCAACGTGTACAAGCCGTTAGGTATGACTTCTTTTGAGGTAGTTGATATTATAAAGAGGCAGTTTAAGGTAAAGGCCGGGCATCTAGGCACATTGGATCCTGGAGCAACAGGTGTTTTGCCTATAGCTGTAAATGCAGCTACAAAAGCTATAAGACATATAGAGCAAGATGATAAAGAGTATGTGGCTACTTTGGTATTGGGAATAGCTACTGATACGCAGGACAGATATGGTAACATCATAGATATGAAGCCGGTACCTGATTTCAGCTTAAATGTAATTGAAGATACATTAAAGCGCTTTAAAGGCGAAATCACACAGATACCACCAATGTACTCGGCTAAAAAGGTAAAAGGCAGAAAGTTGTATGAGATGGCCAGATCGGGTCTTATTGTAGATAGAGAACCAATAAGAGTTACCATATATGATATAATCCTATTAGACTATCAAAAACCTCATTTGATAAAAATAAAAGTCAGATGTTCAAAAGGTACGTATATAAGAACGCTTTGCCAGGATATAGCATCATCGTTAAATACCTGTGGACACATGGTTTCATTGGAAAGGGTAAAAGCGGGGGTATTTGAATCAGATGAATCTATTGCGGTTGATTGCATAAGAGCAGAAAATTTATTGCCTATTGATTACCCATTTAGATCTTTTAAAAAGGTTGTAGTTTCAGGTGAGGATATAAAAAGGGTTTTAAATGGTGGTAAAATTAATGTTGGGTCTTGTAAAGACGTAGGAAAAGTCTGCATATATTCAGATAAAGGGACTTTTTTGGCAGTAGGTCTTGAGTCAAGTGGTTTTGTAAAAGTGCTAAATGTATTTGCATCGAGGGGATAAAATATGGAAATTATCAATGATATAACAGATATAGAATTAAGTAATACAGCTGTTACGATAGGCAACTTTGATGGAGTACACGTGGGACATCAAAAGTTGATAGAGTATATGAATGATATCGCATTTAAGAAAAACCTTCATAAGGTTATATTTACCTTCAAACATCATACTTCGAGGATTCTCGATCCTGATAAAGACTATTGTTTTTTGATGAACTATGATGAAAAAATTGATGTTTTAAAGAGTTTTAATCCTGACTATATTATGGCCTTAGATTTTACAGAGGATTTTTCTCGGATGAGTTACGTCGATTTTATAGAGAACATTTTATTAAAAAAGCTTGGATGCAAGGTGCTGGTTGTAGGAGAAGATTTTAAGTTGGGTTATAATGGTTTGGGCAATACAGCCAGGCTTGCTGAAATTTGCAACATACATGATATTATATTAAAAGTGATTCCTCACAGCAAGTTGTATGGCAATACTATAAGTAGCACTTATATAAGAAAGCTTATAGCAGAAGGCAAGGTTGATGTGATATTAGATTATCTTGGGAGATATTATGGGATAAATGGAACTGTTGTACATGGGAAGCAGCTGGGACGAACTATTGGTTTTCCTACTATAAATTTGAGCTATGAAGGCAACCTATGTTTACCTAAAAATGGGGTCTATGTAACATATACGCTTGTTTTTGGTAAATGGTATTTGAGCATTACTAATATCGGGATAAAGCCAACAGTTAAAAACGATAATAAGGTGTCAATTGAGAGCCATTTGATAGGCTTTGATGGAGAATTATACGGAGAAACCGTGAGGACAGCTTTTGTTAAGCATATGAGGGATGAGAAAAGATTTGGTGATATAAGAGAGTTGAGACAGCAGTTAATTAGAGATGTGGAGTACGCCTTAAATTACAATAAATTATTTTACAATTGTCATGCTTTATGGTAAAATAAAATAGTTGAAAGATGATGAAGATATACCGTTACTTAGAAAACTGAGTCACCGGCGGTTTTCCAGGTAACAGGTGAAAGATATAAGGAGGTGAAAAATATGGCACTGAGCAAAGAAGAAAAGCAGGAGATTATAGAGAAGTATAAAAAACACGATGGAGATACAGGTTCACCAGAGGTACAGATTGCTCTTTTAACTAAAAGGATAAATGATTTAAATGAGCATTTGACCGTTCATAAAAAAGATCATCATTCAAGAAGAGGCCTTTTAAAGATGGTAGGTAAAAGGAGAGCTCTGCTTAATTATCTGATGAAAAAGGACTATGAAAGGTACAAGCAGTTATTGGAAGAACTAAATTTAAGGAAATAAGGGCGAGAAGCACTCGCTCTTTTAATTTAAAATTTGCGAGGTTATAATATATGAAAGGAGGTAAAAAATATGGAAGAAAAGATCTATGAGATGGAACTGGCAGGCAGAAAGCTCAGTGTATCATTGGGCAAAGTAGCACAATTGGCTAATGGTTCAGCCATTGTCAGATATGGTGATACTGTGGTATTAGTTACAGCCTGCGCTTCAAAGGAACCAAGGCAGGATGTGGACTTTTTCCCACTAAGTGTAGAGTATGAAGAAAGGTTATATTCTATTGGAAAAATTCCTGGAGGATTTATTAAAAGAGAAGGAAAGCCATCGGACAAAGCCATATTAACAGCCAGGTTGATAGATCGACCTATAAGGCCGCTTTTTCCCCACGGTTTTAGAAATGACGTTCAGGTCATAGTAACTGTATTATCGGTAGATCCTGATAATCAACCAGAAATAGCAGCTATGATTGGTTCATCAATTGCTCTGTCTATATCTGATATACCTTTTGATGGTCCCACAGGTTCTGTCGTAGTGGGTCTTGTTGATGGCAAGTTTGTTTTGAATCCTGTACTCAGTGAGAGGGAGAAGAGTACCTTACATCTTACGGTATCAGGGACTAAAGATGCTATTATGATGGTTGAAGCTGGTGGCAATGAGATACCAGAAGATGTAATGTTGGATGCTATAATGTTTGCCCATGAAGAGATCAAAAAGATCGTAGAATTCCAGGAAAAGATAATAGCAGAAGTTGGAAAACCTAAAATGGAGTATACAGTGTTTACCCCAGATGAGCAAGTAGAAAAAGAAGTAAGGGAATATGCTACAGAGAAGATAAGAGAAGCATTATTAAGTGATGATAAGCAAAAGCGCACTGAGAATTTAGATAAGGTAAACGAAGAGGTTATGCAACTTTTCCTGGAAAAATATCCTGAAAAACAAAAGGATATTGACGAGGTTCTCTATAATATCACCAAAGAGCAGATGAGAAAAATGGTGATAGAAGACGGATATAGAGTAGATGGAAGGGCATTGGATGAAATAAGGCCTATATCCTGCGAAGTTGGACTATTACCTAGGACTCATGGTTCAGCTTTATTTACCAGAGGACAGACTCAGGTTCTGACTGTAGCCACGTTGGGAGCCATGGGGGATATTCAGATATTAGATGGTTTGGGTGATGAAGAGTTTAAAAGGTATATGCACCATTACAACTTCCCACCGTATAGCGTGGGTGAGACAAGACCTTTGAGAGGGCCAGGCAGGAGAGAGATAGGCCATGGAGCTTTGGCTGAAAGAGCATTGGAACCCGTTATACCATCAGAAGATGAATTCCCTTATACTATCAGGCTTGTATCTGAGGTTTTAAGTTCTAATGGGTCTACATCTCAGGCCAGTGTGTGTGGAAGTACTTTGGCGCTTATGGATGCAGGTGTTCCTATAAAGGCGCCAGTAGCCGGAGTTGCTATGGGACTTATTAAAGAAGGAGATAGAGTAGCAATATTAACAGATATACAGGGAATTGAGGACTTTTTAGGAGATATGGACTTTAAGGTAGCAGGAACTGAAAAGGGTATAACAGCTATTCAGATGGATATAAAAATCCATGGCATAGGCAGAGATATCCTTCAAAAGGCTTTAGAGCAGGCTAGAAAAGGTCGTTTGTTCATCCTTGAAAAGATGCTCCAGGTAATAAGTAAGCCTAGAGAAAACATATCGCCATATGCTCCTAAGATTTTGACCACAGTTGTGGATGTAGATAAAATAAGGGATATTATAGGAGCCGGTGGTAAAACAATAAACAAAATCATTGATGAAACACATACTAAGATAGATATTGAAGAAGATGGAAGGATATATGTTTCAGCATCGGATATTGAGTCATGTAAAATGGCGATAAGAATGATAGAGAGTATCGCAAAGGATGTACAGGTAGGTACAACGTACCTCGGAAAAGTTACCAGGATTATGCCTTTTGGTGCGTTTGTAGAAATAGCTCCAGGCAAGGAAGGCCTTGTGCATATAACAAAGTTAGCTAAGAATAGAGTAAAATCCGTAGAAGATGTGGTGAGCGTAGGGGATAAGATATTGGTAAAGGTGACAGATATCGATAAACAGGGTAGAATAAATCTTTCGCGAAAAGATGCTCTTGAAGACCATACAACTGAAGAAAAAAAGTAAAAAAACATAAACCAACAGGTTTATGTTTTTTTAATATTGTCACTTGGAAGAAAGCGTTTCTATCTTGAGGGATTTTCGAGTAAGTGATACAATATAGCCAAAGAATGCTGAATGATAAAAATATATAGAAGTGTAGAGGAAAAAGTGCAGGGGGGAATTTTTATGAACATTGATGAACTGCTTTCTAAAATGACCATTGAAGAAAAGGTGGCACAATTGTGCGCAGTACCCATTGAATGGTTACTAGATGAGAATAAGGACTTCTCAGAAGAAAAAGCAAAATTGAGATTAAAAAATGGTATCGGTCAAATCACTCGTCTTGCTGGAGGATCAGGGCTTACTCCTGAAAAGGCAGCTCAAATAGGCAATAAGATACAGAAGTTTTTGCGAGAAAATACAAGGTTAGGTATCCCGGCATTGATACATGAAGAGTGTCTAAGCGGTTATCTTGCGATGGGAGCTACGTCTTTTCCACAGGCAATAGGCCTTGCAAGTACTTGGAATCCTGATTTAATACAGAAGATGACAAGTGTTATAAGGCAACAGATGAAAGCGGTTGGCGCACATCAGGGGCTGGCACCGGTACTGGATGTAGCAAGGGATCCAAGATGGGGTAGGGTAGAGGAGACGTTTGGAGAGGATCAGTATCTTGTTGCAAGTATGGGTGTTGCTTATGTTAAAGGGTTGCAAGGCGATAATTTGAAAGAGGGTATAGCAGCAACATTAAAGCATTTTGCAGGACACAGTTTTTCTGAAGGTGGGAGAAATACCGCACCAGTTCATGTAGGCGAGAGAGAGATGAAGGATGTATTTTTGTATCCTTTTGAAGCTGCTGTAAAGTTGGCCAACGCACAATCTGTCATGAATGCATATCACGACATAGATGGCATACCGTGTGCGGCATCAAAAGAACTTTTGACTAATATTTTAAGAGAACAATGGGGATTTAATGGAATTGTGGTTTCTGATTACAATGCAATAGATATGCTAAGATCATATCATTATACTGCAAAAGATAAATCAGAAGCAGCTAAGCAGGCATTGGAAGCAGGGCTGGACATAGAACTTCCCGGTATAGATTGTTATGGTGAACCTTTAATTAATGCAGTTAAAAGTGGTCTTATACCTATGGAGGTATTAGATACATCCGTCAGAAGAGTTCTTGAAGAAAAGGAAAAACTTGGTATATTTGAATGTGTTTATGTGGACACAAGTAAAGTCAATGGCGTATTCGATACGGAAGACCAGAGGTATTTGGCAAGAGATATAGCGAGAGAGTCTATAATACTGTTGAAAAATGAGAATGGTATACTTCCTCTAAGTAAGGATATTAAATCAATTGCAGTAATAGGTCCAAATGCGGACACATTTAGGAATGTATATGGGGACTACGCATATACGGCGCATCTTAATTGTAGCGAACCTTCTGTCAAGACGGTTACCGTTCTTGATGGCATAAGAGCCAAGATAGGAACAAGTGCTGAAATATTATATGCTAAGGGTTGCGATTTATCTGATCCATCAAAAGATGGCTTCACGGAAGCGGTAGAAGCGGCGAAAAAGGCTGAAGTAGCTGTCGTAGTATTGGGCGAAAAGTCAGGATTTGCACCTGATTGTATGACAGGTGAAAGCAAGGATAGAGATGAACTTGATTTGCCAGGTGTGCAATTGGACTTGCTGAAAGCTGTGTATAATACCGGCAAACCAGTGGTGCTTGTGCTCATAAACGGAAGGCCGCTGGCGATAGAGTGGGCGGCAAAAAATATAGATGCTATACTTGAGGCCTGGTTTCCGGGAGAAGAATGTGGAAATGCCATTGCCGATGTGTTATTTGGAGATTATAACCCGGGTGGAAAATTGCCAGTCACCATACCGCAAAATTCTGGACAGTCGATTTTTACGTATAATATAAAGCAATCATCTTGCCATGATTATGTCTACCACAAGTTAAAACCTGTATATCCGTTTGGTCACGGGTTAAGTTATACCACTTTTAATTATGACAATTTAAGCATATCACCCGATGATGAAGGTATAATTGTAAGCTTTGATGTAAAGA
This sequence comes from Caldanaerobius fijiensis DSM 17918, assembly GCF_900129075.1. Lineage (NCBI taxonomy): Bacteria > Bacillati > Bacillota > Clostridia > Thermoanaerobacterales > Thermoanaerobacteraceae > Caldanaerobius > Caldanaerobius fijiensis. Next base: position 69,724 of record NZ_FQVH01000006.1, on the reverse strand, counting down.
ATACAGGCAATATAGAAGGCGATGAGGTTGTTCAGCTATACATAAGGGATGTTATTGCAAGCGTCGTAAGGCCATTGAAAGAATTAAAAGGATTTAAGAGGATACACCTTAAACCCGGGGAGACAAAGAGGGTTTCAATTAAGCTGTATGAAGAACAGTTGGCGTTTACAGATAAAGATTATAAACTTGTCGTAGAACCAGGAACGTTTGAAGTGATGATTGGTAGCTCCTCAGATGATATTAGGTTAAAAGGTAGTTTTCAGTTAGGTGGTTCAAAGAAGTATATAGAAAGAAAGAGATTTTTCAGTGATGTCACCGTGTATTAAAGAGATATTTTATGGAAGTAATGTTTATTTTTTAAAATAGAATGTTTATAGCAAATAGGGCTGGATGAGCTTATGAGTTAAGTTTATCCAGTCCTATGTTTTTATATTAGTTAGGCATCAAGTTATTTTTTTATTATTTCTATACTGGTTATAAAATTTTACAAACAAAAATACAATAGAGTGTAAGGTGAAAGGAGGGGATTACATGAAAATCTATTATATAAAACCTAAAAAAACTTATGTTTTTATTGCAGTCGCAATTGTAGTTCTTATAATTGTTCTCATGGTTTTGCTTTTTAATAGTAAAGCGGTTAATACGATGAACCAGGATCCGATTTATAAAGGAAGTGATAAGACCAAAACAGTGGCGTTTGCCTGTAACGTCGCATGGGGTGATGAGTATTTAACACAGATGCTGGACTACTTCGACAGCCAAAAAATAAAAATAACATTTTTTTTTGAAGGAAATTGGGCAGAAAAAAACAAGAACATTGTAAAAGAGATTTATCAAAAAGGCCACGAAATTGGTAGTCACGGTTATACTCATGTAAAGTACAGCACGCTGTCCACAGAACAGATAAAAAAAGACATCTTAAAAAACGATGAATTGCTTAAATCGATAACAGGACAAGTACCTTTACTATTTGCTCCACCTTATGGTGATTTTAACGATACAACCGTTAAGGTTGCAGAGGAACTGGGACATAAGGTTATCATGTGGAGCGTTGATACTATAGATTGGAGGGGTGATGGTACTCCTGCTGTTGTTAACCGTGTGCTCAAGAAATACCATAACGGTGCAATAATTCTGATGCACCCTACCAAGGATACTGTGGAGGCCTTACCTACCATTGTAAACGAATTAAAACGCAATGGGTTTAAAATAGGCAGGGTTTCTGATGTTTTGTGAGGTGATATGGTGAGACTTAGCCGATTTGGAGGGAAAGAGATTATAAATTTAAGCGATGGGACTAAGCTTGGGCTGCTGGAAGATGCTGATTTGTTGATCGATGAGAACACGGGGAAAATAGAAGCATTCTTGATTAATAGCGGTAGGAGACTTTCTTTCAGGTCTTCTGAAAGATCTGTCCTTAAAATTCCATGGGAAAACATTAAAAAGATCGGTTCAGACATTATTGTAGTTGAATTTAATAAGAATAGTAGATATAATAGTTAGTAAATAAAGGTGTAGGAGGATTTTGATGAAGATTTTGGTGCAAAAATTTGGTGGTACGTCTGTAGCAACTCCTGAGCGAAGAGAGATGGTCATGCAAAAAATTTTTAAAGCCAGAGAAAAGGGTTATAAGTGCGTAGTGGTGGTATCGGCCATGGGCAGAAAAGGAGATACGTATGCTACAGATACCCTTATAAATCTTGTTAAAGCTCAGGGCCCATATGTCTCATTAAGAGAATTAGATCTGTTGATGTCATGTGGAGAAATAATATCATCTGTAGTTATGGCGAGCAGTCTTCTCAATAAAGGGGTCAAGGCTGTAGCACTTACAGGTGCTCAGGCGGGCATTATAACAAATGAGAACTTTGGCAATGCAGAGGTATTGAGGGTAGAGCCCTATAGAATCCTTGAGTATTTAGAAGAAGATTATGTGCCGGTAGTGGCTGGTTTTCAGGGCGTAACGGAAAAGGGCGATATAACTACACTGAGCAGAGGCGGTAGCGATTTTACTGCCAGTATCCTGGGAGAAGCTCTGGGAGCAGAAGCGATTGAGATATATACCGATGTAGATGGAATTATGACCGCTGATCCTAGGATTGTCCAGGACGCCAGAATAATTGATAAGATAAATTATAGTGAAGTTTTCCAGATGGCCGAGCAGGGCGCAAAGGTTATACATCCAAGGGCTGTTGAAGTAGCTATGAGGGCTAATATTCCGCTGATTATAAAAAATACCATGAGTGATCACCCTGGTACGATAATAGGAAATTACAATGAACTCTATGCTTCGGCTGATAGCGATAGGTTGATAACGGCTATAGCGCATATAACAGATAGGGTACAATTTAGAATTGAGCTTGGAACAGAAAATACCAAACTGGAAAATGAGATTTTTGATCAATTATCCAGAAATCATATAAGTATCGATTTAATAAATGTGTTTCCAGAAAAATTGATATTTACAGTAGATGAAAATAAGAGCCAGCAGGTCGAGCAGTTATTAAATAAACGTTCTTTAAAATACGATGTATATCATAATTGTGGAATTGTATCTGTAATTGGACAGAGAATGAGAGGTGTGCCGGGCGTTATGGCTAGAGTTGTAAAAGCTTTAACGAAGGAAAATATAAAAATTTTACAGACAGCAGACTCTCATTCCACTATATCCTGCCTGATAAATGGTGATGATATAAAGAAAGCTGTAATAGCCCTTCATAATGAATTTAATCTTTCAGAGCGATAAAATAAAATACGTATTTTATCGCTTTTTTTGTGCAAAATAAATTTGAGGTGAGAATATTGGAAAGACGTGAAAGAGATGTTGTAGAACCTCCTGCTTCAACAGAAGCTCCCAATCCACAACTGCAAAATATACAAAACATGGGAACAACAGAGATACCTAATGCTTTGGGAGATATTCACTGTCTCACCATAATAGGTCAAATAGAAGGGCATCTGGTGCTTCCTCCTCAAAATAAGACTACAAAATACGAACATATAATACCGCAGCTTATAGCTATTGAACAAGATCCAAAAATAAATGGTCTTTTAATAATATTAAATACAGTAGGCGGTGATGTAGAAGCAGGTCTTGCCATAGCGGAGATGATAGCGAGCATGTCAAAACCCACTGTATCTGTAGTATTAGGAGGAGGACATAGCATAGGAGTTCCACTGGCCGTATCTTCAAATTATTCATTTATTGCACCAAGCGCTACTATGACAGTACATCCCATCAGGATGAATGGGCTTATTATTGGAGTCCCACAGACGTTTGAATACTTTAATAAAATGCAGGATCGAATTGTAGAGTTTGTGGCGAGAAATTCTAAAATAACGAGGGAGAAATTTCTTGACCTAATGATGAGGACGGGTGAATTGGCTACAGATGTTGGTACTATATTAATAGGGAAAGAAGCTGTAGATGTTGGCCTTATAGATGAAGTAGGAGGTGTGAATCAGGCCATAATGAAATTGAAACAACTTATTAATACAAAACGCGAAAGAAGGGCGTAAAATGTATTATACGATTGTGCCGTTTGAAGTTTTATACCAGGGAATTGACAAAATTACTAATGATGACAAATTTGAGCTTAAGTATGAAGATAAAATTTTTACGTTAAAAAAGAATTCAAATGATGAAGTAGAGATTGTAAGTATTTTTTCTACAAATCCTTACGATTATCTGAATCCCGATTTTATGCCAGGAAAAAAAATAAAAATACAATTATTAAAAGGACTTTCCGGTGAATTATTCTAAATGGCAATTGACAACTTTAATTTTTTGGTGTATACTTTGTTTGTGTTGAAGATTGTATACGTTAATAAGATAATGCCATGCGGGGTGTAGCGCAGGGGGAGCGCACCTGGTTCGGGACCAGGGGGTCGGAGGTTCAAATCCTCTCACCCCGATTTATTTATTGATTTCTTCAAATAATTGATCAAAACTTTTATGTATTATATTATCAGGAAACAGGTTATTTTTAGCGCATACCGCTAGTTTATAATTCACATCGATATCATATTTCCTAAAATAATAATCAGTAAATTGGGTTTGGCTTTCTATCGTGATTTTGCCATTGATGATTTGTATGGAAAAAGAGTTCAACGGTATAGCCATACCTTTGCCTGCGGCTTTTATATAACTCTCTTTTAATGTCCAGAGCTCATAAAAATATTCTAATCTTTCGGAGTCGCTTTTAGAAAAAAGGTCGTTATATTCTGTGTGCGAGAAAAATTTTCTGGCTATGTCAAAATTAATGGGCCTTATGAACTCTACGTCAATACCTATGGGCATATTGTCAACTGCGCATACCACCCATTTTCTGGAATGAGATATATTAAAATGAAATTCACTGAAGCCAGGTAAATACGGTTTTCCATATTCATTGGTCTTAAAATCTATATTGCTATTTTTTATTTTAAATTTTTTGTGCACTATGGACCTTATCAATATGTCCGCAGTAATTATCTGCAAAGCATTTTGCGGTCTTTTATGCTGTTTGACTCGTTTTTGCTTTTCAACGGAGATATATTTAAGTAACTCATCAAACTGCTGTTGCTCAATTTTATCAGGTATCGTCACAGCGTAAATTTCCATGATTACTATTTATTCACCTCTTATTACCATGATTCTGTTGCATAAGTATAAAGCTGTCGTATAATAATTATACAACATAAACAACAATACTCATATAATTTTGTACTTCATTATGATTTTTCACAGAAAGGATGTAAAAATGGAAAAAAATATCTTGAAGATATTTTTTTTAATGATATAATAGAGCTTAATGATAAAATAGGAAAATGATATTATAGTTTATTCATATAGATATATTATTATAAATATAGAAAAAATGGATAAAATAGTATAAAAGAAAAGAAAGTAGCGCTTTAAATAGCGAGGTGAAGTTTATGAGGTGTCCACACTGCAAAAGTACAAACATAGGTAAGATAGGTAAAAAGATGTACTTTTGCAGAGATTGTACATGTGAGTTTAAGGTGGAAAAATGGGGTGCCCTTGTATACGAGTACGACGTGGACGGCAGCGTAAGTAAAAAATACAAGGTGTGTGTAAATTGGTTGTGAGCTTATATGCTCACTATTTTTTTATACTTTATTAATAAATTTGAAATGAATTTTTAATAATAATGAAGGATTTTTTGTTTATATGTCGAATAGTTAAATGTAAAAGTTAAGATGAAGAGGGGGGATATAATTGAACGAATATAGGCTTTGGTATTATGAAGACATGGCAAATAAAGTTATAAGAGCTTTGGAGAAGAATAACATAAAAGGTTATTATGTAAAAGATATAGCATCTGCTCGCAGACTAGTTCTGGATCTAATACCAGAGGGGAGCAGCATAGGTTTAGGCGGTTCGATGACCTTAAATGAACTGGACTTAATTAAAGAATTCAGATCGAGTAAATATGTCCTTTACGATAGATATAAAGAAGGGGCTTCGCCGGAGGAAATTGAAGATGCTAAACGGAATGCGCTTTTGGCAGATGTGTTCGTCACGGGTACTAACGCTGTAACTTTAGATGGGCATCTTATCAATATAGATGGTAATGGTAACAGGGTAGCAGCTATGATATATGGTCCCAAAAAGGTTATTGTGGTGACAGGCATCAATAAAGTTGTAAGTGATATAGACGCGGGAATAAAGCGTTGTAAAGAAGTGGCTGCAGTAATGAATGCCAGAAGGTTTAATACGACGCCTGAAAATATAAGTAATTGCACTGTGATCATTGGCAAACAGCCAATTGATAGAATGCATGTGGTAATAATAGGTGAAGTTTTAGGATTTTGAAAATAATAGCCGAATCCGTAAAAGGTACGGGGGAACCTATATGAAGGGGTGAATCCATAACAAAATTATGGTAGGGCAGCTTCCTTTCCCGAACCCGTCAGCTAACCCCGGAGGCTAAAGGAAGGAGAAAAGAATGAATAAAAGATATCAGAGATTTTTTTATGGAGTTTTAGTATTTGGTTTAACTATTTTTGCGCCTTTAAAGTATGTGTATGCAGATAATTATGCGATTATCACAGGAAATAATGTAAACGTTCGAAGTGGAGCGGGACTTAACAGTAAAATTATTGCATCTCTAAATAAGAATGATCGAGTAATTTATTTGGGTTATTCAAATGGATGGTACCGTATAAGATTAACAAATGGGAAAGAAGGCTGGATATATGGAAAATACGCAAAAATACAAAATCCAGTGGAAAGTGTGTCTAGAGGTGTTATCGAAAGAAAAGCTTTTATAAAGGCTAGTAATGTCAATATGAGAAGCGATAGCAGCATAAAATCAAAAGTGATTGCTACGCTAGAAAAAGGACAACCTGTTATAGTCAAAGGGCAAAGGGATGGTTGGTTTAATGTTGTACTAAGTGACGGAAGAGCTGGGTGGGTTTATGGTACTTATGTATCAATAAGCATTGAAACTGCATCAAGAGGTTCGGTGGAAAGGGTAAATGGAGTCAATGGCCAGAAAATTGTAGAATATGCTAAGAATTTTTTGGGTACACGCTATGTATATGGTGGTTCGTCGCCATCTGGTTTTGATTGTTCGGGATTTACCTCATATGTTTATAGACATTTTGGCATTTCGCTGCCGAGGACAGCTGATGAGCAAGGGAGCCATGGTATATATGTATCGAGAAACGATTTAATTCCAGGTGATTTAGTCTTTTTTGCTACAAACGGGAGCAGAGGTATAAATCATGCGGGTATTTACATAGGTGATAATCATTTTATACATAGCTCATCGGCCCGAAAGGGTGTCATCATAAGTGAACTTTCAGGTTATTATAATGAGACATATGTCACTGCCAGGCGTTATCTAAAAGATTAATCACCTTGAAAAACCTAACGCGGTGATAGCGTTAGGTAAGTATCAATTTTGCAGTTTACGCTAAAATATGATATAATTTAAATTTAGATGTGTATTAAAATGGGTACGTTAGTATCCTTTTTTTATTTCAGAAAGGGGTTAAATTTGATGCAGGAAATCACAAGAGATGACATAAGAAATATCGCTATAATAGCACATGTTGACCATGGGAAAACCACCCTCGTAGATGGTATGTTGAAGCAAAGTGGCATATTTAGAGCCAACCAACAGGTGGAAGAAAGGATATTGGATTCCAATGAGCTGGAAAGAGAGAGAGGCATAACAATACTTGCAAAGAATACGGCTGTTACCTATAACGGTGTGACTATAAATATAGTAGATACACCAGGTCATGCTGATTTTGGTGGTGAGGTTGAGCGCGTGTTAAAAATGGTGGACGGTGTGCTGTTACTTGTTGACGCTTTTGAAGGGCCTATGCCACAGACCAGATTTGTATTGAAAAAGGCTCTTGCCTTAAATCTTAAACCTATCGTTGTCATAAATAAGATAGATAGACCTGATGCGAGGGTGAATGAAGTTGTTGATGAGATTCTCGAGCTTTTTATTGAGCTGGGGGCAGATGATGACCAGATTGATTTTCCAGTTATATATGCGTCTGCCAGAGAAGGGATCGCAAAAAATTCTATTGATGACGATTCATCAGATTTAAGACCTCTTTTTGATGCGATACTTAAATATATTCCAGCTCCCAGAGGCGAGATTGATGCGCCGCTGCAAGTGCTTGTAACTACACTGGAACACGATAACTATATTGGTAGAATATGTATAGGACGTGTTGAGAGAGGAACGATAAAAACCGGTCAAAATATCGTCGTGTGTAAAAGAGATGGTGGTACAGTTAATGCAAAAATTGCTGAGTTATATATGTATAGTGGCTTGAAGAGGATAGCGGTGGAAAAAGCTTGTGTAGGGGATATTGTAGCTATATCGGGCTTGGAAGATGTAAATATAGGTGAAACGCTGTGTGACATAGATCACCCTGAAGCTGTTCCCTTTGTAGACATAGATGAACCTACGGTTACTATGACATTTAGTACCAATAATAGTCCTTTTGCTGGTAGAGAAGGCGAGTACGTCACGTCGAGGCATCTTAGAGATAGGCTGTTTAGAGAAATGAAAACAAATGTAAGTATGAGGGTTGAGGAAACAGACACGCCCGATAGTTTCAAGGTTTCTGGTAGGGGTGAGTTGCATCTTTCTATACTTATTGAAACTATGAGGCGTGAAGGCTATGAATTTCAGGTATCGAAGCCCACTGTCATTATGAAGAGAATAAACGGTGTATTGTGTGAGCCAATGGAACAGCTTACTGTGGAAATTCCTGAAGAATTTATGGGAGTAGTCATGGAAAAGTTAGGGCCGAGAAAAGCAGAAATGATGAATATGTTTACGATGCCGGATGGTAGAATCAAATTGGAGTTTAAGATACCTTCAAGAGGACTTATAGGTTATAGGCCGCAGTTTATGACAGATACCAAAGGCAATGGAATAATGAATCACATATTCATCGGCTATGAGCCATATAAAGGGGAAATACCTGAGCGAAATACAGGTTCGATTGTGGCCTTTGAAACAGGAGAAGCTACTACTTATGGCCTTTACAATGCTCAGGAAAGGGGTACGCTATTTATCACACCAGGGACTCAGGTTTACGAAGGTATGGTGGTTGGTGAGTGTTCAAGGGAACAGGACGTTGACATTAATGTGTGCAAAAAAAAGCACTTGACAAACCTTCGTTCTTCTACTGCTGATGAAACATTGAGACTTGTACCTCCGAAGATCATGTCACTAGAAGATGCTTTGGATTTCATTAAGTCCGATGAATTGGTAGAGGTAACGCCAAAAAGCATAAGAATAAGAAAAAAGATACTGGACAGCCAAATGAGATATAAAGAGGCTGGTAAACAGATAAAAAATAGTTTGTGAAAAAAGGAATTTAAGTGTTCGTGAAGAAATATATTATTGGTGATTATAAATGAGATTAAAAAGAGCCGCAATACAAAACAAGCGAGCACGATCAAAAGTACTAAACTATTTTTTGCTTTGGACCATACCTTTTTTTGTGCTTCTAACAGGTTATTTTTTGGCAATGTATGTTGTCGTACCACTGTTAAATTCCAGACAGGATATTTCTAGAGCATCATTTCAATATACCTATGACATACCCGCAATAACATTTTATAGTATAGAATTCAATGGGGATGAATTGGCAACGGCTAGATTTAACAATATATACCAGAAAGAACACGATGGGAAATATTGCGCTGGAATTTTTTTAAAAGAGTCCAGCGCAAGAGATGTCTTAAAAAAGATAAATCAAAAAGGCATCAATGGTAAAATTTATGCGTTGAAATATGATAAATTTTCGTTAAGCTATAATGGTAATAATTACTCTGAGATAAAAACAATTCAAAAATATATTGAAGATTTTCAAAGTTTGCTTCGCGCACAATCGGATTTATTGTATCAATATGCTGTAAATAAGATCGATGATGATGCGTTTGCGTATGAGTTAAGCGGTATGCGAGAGCGATTTAAATCCATGAGAGATAGTATATCTTCACATCATACTGAAGATGCGTCATTTAATAAAATAAGGAATTCGATAGTAATAATATCAAATGTGAATATATCGGCGATAGATGGATCTACCATTTCATTAAAGTTGAAAGACGGTAATGCATATAAGATCGTTGAGGATGCTTATATACAAAGTGTTGACTTGTATAAAGGTTTGCTTGAGAATATATCAAAGTGAGGGTTGAGAATTGACGCTTCAAAAAGTAAAAGAGATATTAAATGCAGTGGTTTTGTCGGGGGACAATTTATTGAACCAAGAGGTTAAAAAGGCGTTCGGCGCGGACCTCATGAGCGATTTGCTTTCTACATCATGTGAAGGAGCTTTATTGCTCACAGGCCTGGTGAACGTACAGGTAATAAGGACTGCTGAAATATTGGATGTGGTTTGTATTGTTTTTGTAAGGGGAAAATGCCCGGGTGATGATGTTTTACGCCTTGCTGCGCAAAAGAATATTGTTTTGATGAAGACGGATTTGAATATGTATGATGCCTGTGGCTTACTCTACCTGAATGGTTTAAGGTAGGTGCTGGTACCGAAGATGGCTTATAGAAAAGAATATAAAATTATAGCGAGGGATTTTTCGCGCGCTGGAGAAGCTTCCAGTGAGATAAAGAATATATTAAAGCAATTGGGTTTAGACGAGGGAATTGTGAAAAGGGCTTCTATTGTAGCTTATGAGGCCGAAATGAATGTTGTTATTCATTCTGTAGGTGGTACGCTAGCTTTAGAGATATACCCGGAGTATATAGCGATATCAGCAGAGGATAATGGTCCGGGTATAAAGGATCTGGATCTGGCTATGAAGGAAGGTTTTTCAACCGCACCGGATGAGATAAGGGAGATGGGTTTTGGGGCAGGCATGGGTTTACCCAATATAAAAAAGTGTTCAGACAAGCTAGATATATCTACCAGTAGAAACGGGACCTATTTAAAGGCTATAATTTATTTCAAATGAGGTGATGAACATGCCGTATACCCATTCTGTTACATTGGATAAGAGCAGGTGTAGAGGATGTACTAATTGCATCAAGCACTGCCCTACTGAGGCTATAAGAGTGAGGGATGGTAAAGCGTTTATTTTACAGGAAAGGTGTATTGACTGCGGTGAATGCATAAGAATATGCCCTTATCATGCGAAAATAGCAGTAACTGATAGTTTAGATATGCTCAGTAATTTTGAGTATAAAGTTGCGTTGCCAGCTCCCACATTTTATTCGCAGTTTAAAAATCACAGCATAAACAAGATATTAGATGCACTGAGAGCAATAGGATTTGATGATGTTTTTGAAGTGGCTGCGGCAGCTGAGATTGTATCACATTATACAGCAGAAATGTTAAAGAGCGGGAGAATAAAAAAACCTGTGATATCCTCGGCTTGTCCCGCTGTAGTCAGGCTTATACAGATAAGGTTTCCTTCGCTTCTAGATAACATTTTGAAGCTGGAATCTCCTATGGAAGTAGCTGCGAGAATTGCTAAGAAACTAGCATCTAAAAAAACTGGTCTCAATCAAAAAGATATTGGTGTTTTTTTTATATCGCCTTGCGCAGCGAAGGTTACGAGTGTAAAAAATCCACTGGGTATTTCCAAAAGTTATGTGGACGGGGTTTTTAGCATGCAAGACATTTATTCTAAAATTCTTGATGTTATTGACCATGTTAGCGGTTCTTATCAGAGGCTTTCAGGCGATATCGGTGTAGGATGGGCTATATCTGGTGGTGAAGCATATGGAACAGGGGCGGAAAATTGTATATTTGTAGATGGTATACAAAACTGTATAAAAGCTTTGGAGGAGATTGAACTGGGAAGAATGGACGACATAGATTTTTTTGAAGGACTAGCTTGTACAGGAGGATGTGTGGGTGGACCGCTTGCAGTGGAGAATTGTTTTATAGCAAAAAATCGTATAAAAAAGCTTTCAAGGGCTAATAAACCTACACAGATTTCTCAGGAATTATTAGAGTTAATAAATTTTGATGAAATTACATTGGATAAAGAAATAGAAAAAAAAGATGTTATGAAGCTCGACAGCGATTTTTCTGAGGCGTTGCGCAAGATGGAGAATATAGAGAGGATATATAGAGAGTTACCAGGATTGGATTGTGGAGCATGCGGTGCACCTAACTGTAGAGCCTTGGCGGAAGATATCGTGATGGGTCACGCCGATGAGGTTGACTGCATATTTAAGCTAAGGGAAAGAGTTTCAGAACTGGCCAAAAAGGTGCTGGATCTTTCAGTTAAATTGCCACCTGTTATAAAAGGGAGAGAGGAGGATATGAAATGAAGGTATCGGAGCTATTAAAATTAGGTTATAAAAATTTAACTCCAGCTGCTGATATAGAGAGGTCTATATGCGGTGTTTATATATGTGATCTCTTGAGTTGGGTTATGGCGCACGCTCAAAAGGGTAATGCGTGGATAACTGTACAGGTACATTCGAATGTAGTGGCGGTGGCTCTTTTGACAGAAGTATCTTGTATTATTATTCCCGAAGGTATCGCTGTTAATGAAGATACAATAAAAAAAGCAGACGAGGAAAAAATTCCCATTTTGTCTACAAATAAAACAGCATATGAGGTTGCAATTGACATATATCGACTGGGTGATAAATAAATGTATGCGGATTTGCATATTCATACGGCTCTGTCTCCCTGTGCTTCTGATGATATGACACCTAATAATATCGTGAATATGGCTCTGTTAAAAGGGTTAAATGCCATAGCTATAACCGATCACAACTCGTCATTGAATACGCGCGCTGTTATAGAGGCAGCTAGAGGTAGGATAAAGGTAATTCCAGGTATAGAAGTACAGAGCAAAGAAGATGTGCATATATTATGTTTGTTTAAAAATTCTGATGGTGCTGAATCCTTTAGTGAAATAATATATAGGCATTTACCGCGAATCAATAACAAAGAGGACATTTTTGGTAACCAACTTATAATGGATTGCAATGATAATGTAATTGGTAGTGAAAATAAACTGTTGCTAAATGCAGTGGATCTTTCCATAGAGGATATATGTACCTATGCGCGCGAATGTGGCGGTATATCAATACCTGCTCATGTAGACCGCCAGGGATACGGGATATTGTATCAACTGGGATTTATACCTGATGATTTAGGTTTTACATATATAGAGGTATCTCGTAGTTGTGACATAGGGACTTTTTTTAATATTTATCCGGATTTAAAGAGATATCATGTTATAAAGTCATCAGATGCCCATCAATTAGGAGATATTTTAGAGAGATATGAATGTACTAAGATATGTATTCCTGCTATAGATTTATACTGATAGTTTTTTCACTTATTTATATACGTGCTTATATAATTAATTAACAATATTAATTCTTTTCGCTGTGTTCAGACAAGCAAAGTTCTATATTAATTATGACCAATTATGCGTTTTTGAAGTGACTCGTTATAAAAAATCTATAAAAATCTTTAAATTGATAGTTAAAAAATTTACGAAAGTATGTTAAAATATAAGAGAATTAAAAGGAGGGGATACGATGCCAAAACTGCTTTCAAAAGACCTTGATCCAAAGAAAGTGGAGAAATTAAAAGGTATAATAGAGTATTATAAAGATAAAAGAGGTGCTTTGATACCTGTAATGAATGAAGCCCAGGAACTATTTGGGTATCTACCTTATGAGGTACAGGAAATGATTGCAGAAGGCCTTGATGTGCCTATATCTGAGGTATATGGTGTTGCTACATTTTACTCTAGATTTACGTTGAAGCCCGCCGGTAAATACAAAATAGGTGTGTGCTTAGGTACAGCATGTTACGTAAAGGGTGCAGCATTGATTATGGACAAGATCCGAGAGAAACTGGGTATTGAGGCTGGTGAGACGACTGATGACGGAAAATTTTCACTGGATGCTACCAGGTGTCTCGGTGCTTGTGCTCTTGCTCCGGTTATGATGATAAATGAAGAAGTATATGGCAGGTTAACGCCTGATGAAGTGATAAAGATTATAGAAAAGTATCAAAAAGAAGAATGAGAGAGTTGTCTATGCATGTTATAGACCTGGTGCAAAACTCTATAAGGGCGGGTGCTAGCCTTATCACTATAAAAATTACAGAGGACCAGGTCAAGGATGTTCTTGTAATACAGGTAGATGACAATGGGCGTGGTATTGATGCGAAAGCCTTGAATAATATTTTTGATCCTTTTTATACCACGAGAACGACGAGAAAAGTAGGGTTGGGTCTATCGCTTTTTAGAGAAGCCGCGAGAAGATGTGACGGTGATGTTGAGATAAATTCGCAGGTAGGCAAGGGTACGTCTGTTAAAGGTGTATTTAAGTGGAGCCATATTGATAGAGCACCCTTAGGCGATATGGCGGGTTCTATTGCTACACTTATTGCGGCAAATCCGTCTATAGATTTTTTTTATGTGCACACGTATAACGACAATGTTTTTGAGTTTGATACGAGAGTGTTAAGGGAAAAATTAGGAGAAGTTCCGTTGAATGATATTGGTGTTATTAGATGGATTCGCGAGTATTTAAGCGAAGGTATATCTAACCTTTATGGAGGTGTGAAAAATGAAAACTATGGAGGAACTTGAAAGGATCAGGCAAGAAGCTTTGGAGAGGGTTAATCTTAGAAAAGATAGAAGTGGTACACGCATCATAGTAGGTATGGCTACATGTGGTATAGCCGCAGGTGCAAGACCTGTTATGCTGGCCATCATGGATGAGCTTGAAAAGAGAAATATTACTGACGTAGTGGTGGCACAGACGGGGTGCATAGGCCTGTGCAAATTTGAGCCGATAGTTGAAGTATTGCGGCCGGGAGAAGAAAAGGTTACGTATGTCAAAATGAATCCCGAAAAAGCCAGGCAGGTAGTTGTCGAACATGTAATAAATGGTCACGTCATAAAAGACTGGACGATTGAGAATGTCATAGAATAGGGGGGATTTGAATGCCGAAATTGTACAGATCTCATGTTATGATATGTGGAGGTACTGGTTGCACTTCGTCAAACTCAGACAAGATTGCTGAGAGGTTTTCAGAAGAATTAAAGGCCAAAAACCTTGATAACGAGGTACAGATAGTTAGAACAGGTTGTTTTGGATTGTGTGAGATGGGACCTGTGATAGTGGTGTACCCTGAAGGGGTCTTTTATAGCCGGGTGAAGGTGGAAGATGTCCCGGAAATTGTAGAAGAGCATCTTTTAAAAGGGCGTATTGTAAAAAGATTAGTATACGGCGAGTCTATAGCTGAAGGCGAGATAAAGCCATTGGAAGATACTAAGTTCTATAAAACGCAGAAGAGAATTGCGTTGAGAAATTGTGGTGTAATTGATCCGGAAAATATAGAAGAATATATTGCCTTTGATGGTTATAAAGCATTAGCAAAGGTATTAAAGGAAATGACTCCACAAGAAGTTATAGATATTGTTAAAGCTTCAGGTTTGAGAGGTCGTGGAGGCGGTGGATTCCCTACAGGTTTAAAATGGCAGTTTACTCACGATGCTCCAGGTGACGAAAAATACGTTGTATGTAATGCGGATGAAGGGGATCCAGGTGCTTTCATGGATCGAAGCGTTCTTGAGGGTGATCCGCACAGCGTGTTAGAGGCAATGACTATAGCAGGATACGCAGTGGGTGCTCATCAAGGGTATATTTATGTGCGCGCGGAGTATCCTATTGCTGTAAAGCGACTAAATGTAGCTATTAAACAGGCGAGAGAATATGGGTTATTGGGCAAAGATATATTTGGCTCCGGTTTTGACTTTGATATAGAAATACGTCTGGGTGCTGGCGCATTTGTTTGTGGCGAAGAGACAGCCTTGTTGAATTCTATAATGGGAAGAAGAGGTGAACCGAGGCCAAGACCACCATTCCCCGCTAACAGCGGTGTATGGAACAAACCTACTCTGATAAACAACGTAGAAACTTACGCTAATATTTGTCCGATTATATTGAACGGTGCGGAATGGTTCGCGTCTATTGGTACAGAAAAATCGAAAGGTACTAAGGTATTTGCGTTAGGCGGAAAAATAAACAACACAGGACTGATTGAAGTACCTATGGGTACGACTTTAAGGGAGATAATTTACGATATCGGTGGCGGAATTCCCAATGGGAAAAAGTTTAAAGCCGCTCAGACGGGTGGACCATCGGGAGGTTGTATACCTGCTGAATGCCTGGACACACCTATTGATTATGATTCGCTTATTAGCATAGGTTCTATGATGGGTTCAGGTGGGCTTATAGTGATGGATGAAGATACCTGCATGGTAGACATTGCTAAATTCTTCCTAGAGTTTACTGTGGATGAGTCTTGCGGTAAGTGCCCTCCATGCAGAATAGGTACCAGGAGAATGTTGGAATTATTAGACAAGATAACAAGTGGACGTGGGGAAGAAGGAGATATCGAAAAACTGGAGACACTGGCAAAATCCATAAAAGCGTCGGCTCTTTGTGGATTGGGACAGACAGCACCGAATCCTGTTCTGTCTACTATAAGATATTTTAGACATGAATATGAAGCGCATATTAGGGACAAAAAATGTCCTGCAGGTGTATGTAAGTCTTTGATTTCTTACTATATTGAGCCTGACAAATGCCGTGGTTGTGCCAAGCCGAGGTGCGTTGCGGGGTGTCCTGTTGGTGCTATCAGTGGTGAACCTAAGAAACCTCATGTCATTGACCAGGATAAATGCATTAAGTGTGGTGCATGTCTCGACAATTGTCCGTTTAAAGCCGTTGTAAAGAGGTAAACGAGGGGAGGAGTGAGAAGATGGACAAAGTTACTGTTACTATAGATGGCATAAAAGTAGAAGTACCCAAGAATTATACGGTGCTACAGGCAGCAAAAGAGGCTGGTGTTGATATACCGACACTTTGCTATTTGAGAGAAATCAATGAGATCGGCGCGTGCAGGATATGTGTTGTAGAGGTGCAGGGTGCAAGGGCTCTTCAGGCATCCTGTGTTACCCCGGTTTCTGATGGCATGGTGATAAAGACCAATACGCCGACAGTAAGGGAAGCCAGGAAAGCAACTCTTGAGCTCATATTATCTGATCACGATAAGAACTGTCTTACATGCATAAGAAACGGTAATTGTGAGCTTCAGACTTTAGCGGATGAGTTTCACATTTCTGGTTTGAGGTTTGAAGGTGTAAGGCACGAAGGCAAAATAGATGACCAGTCTGCCAGCATTATAAGGGATCCAAACAAGTGTATACTTTGTCGTAGATGTGTGTCCATGTGCTCAAATGTACAGACGGTCAATGCCATTGGTGTAAACGAAAGAGGGTTTAGATCAGTTGTATCACCCATATACGGTATGAGCCTTGCTGATTCACCCTGCATAAATTGCGGTCAATGTGTGATTTCGTGTCCTACTGGTGCTCTTTATGAAAAAGATCGCACGCAAAGAGTTTGGGAAGCCCTTGCAGATCCGGATAAGTTTGTTGTGGCGCAGACTGCTCCCGCAGTAAGGGCTGCGTTGGGAGAAGAATTTGGCTTACCGATTGGCACCAGGGTTACAGGTAAAATGGTTGCTGCTCTTAAGAGATTGGGTTTTGATAGGGTTTTTGACACAGATTTTGCTGCAGACCTGACTATTATGGAAGAAGGTAATGAATTACTTCACAGACTTAAGAATGGAGGTAAACTTCCTCTGATTACGTCTTGCAGCCCTGGTTGGGTTAAATTCTGTGAGCACTATTATCCGGAATTTTTAGATAACCTCTCCACATGTAAATCGCCACATCAGATGATGGGAGCTATAGTTAAGACCTATTTTGCAGAGAAAATGGGCATAGATCCCAAGAAGATATACATGGTGTCAATTATGCCGTGTACAGCTAAGAAATACGAAATAGATAGACCGGAGATGGGCCATGACGGATTGAGGGATGTGGATGCGGTCCTCACTACAAGGGAACTGGCCAGGATGATAAAAGAGGCAAATATAAACTTTAATAAATTGAAAGATGAGGATTTTGACGATCCATTAGGGGAATCTACAGGCGCTGGAGTTATATTTGGAGTTACAGGTGGCGTTATGGAGGCTGCTCTCAGGACAGTTGCTGATATTGTGGAAGGCAAGGATCTCCATGAGTTTGAATATACCAATGTCAGGGGATTGGAAGGCGTAAGAGAGACCACGGTAAGTATAGGTGATCTTAATCTCAAAATAGCTGTAGTAAATGGTACAGGTAATGCCCGTAAACTTCTGGATAAGATAAAAGCGGGAGAAGCAAACTATCACTTTATTGAGGTAATGGGATGTCCGGGCGGCTGTATAAATGGAGGCGGTCAGCCGATTGTGCCTTCCAGGGTGAAAATGGAAGTAGATGTAAGAGCCTTAAGGGCAAAGGCTATATATGAAGAAGATAAAGCTCTTTCTATCAGGAAATCTCATAAGAATCCTCAAATTATAAAACTTTATGAGGAGTTCTTAAAAGAACCTCTTGGGCATAAATCGCATGAGCTTTTGCATACAAAATATACGCCTAGAAAACTCTATAATGTAGAATAGCAGAGAATAGGCTTTCACTGAAAGCCTATTCTTTTATGTTGAATGTGTATATATAATATGATATAATATAATATATATTGCGTATTAATATAAAGCGGGTGATAGTATGGATTTTGATATTAATAAGTATAAAAAATTTTTTTTGTCTTTTGCTTTGACTTTTTTACTTTTAGCAGGTATTTTTAAACTATATCAGGATGCCTACTATAATCAGACTGTCAAAAAGGTAAAACAGATACCCGGGGTATTAAATGTAGTTATAAAAAAGTCTGATGGTGAGCAAATGGTTATAGTAAAAGCAGGAAAGGTAAGTAATTTTAATATAATGTATAAAAGTGTTCAGGAAGTTATAAAAAGCCGATACAAAAAATATAATATAAAAGTTATGGACAATCGTGATGGCTATTTAGATGATGTTTATTATCGCATACATTTTGCTGTTTACGAGGCCGCGGCTAACAATGATTTTGTATCAATGAAATTGACGATAGATAAACTTTTGGCAAATATTGACCTTGACAGCTACAAAATTTTTGTAGATGATAATAATGTGTATGTACAATTGATAAAAGGAGATAAATACCTTTATGAAGTTGTCCCGCGCCATATTCAAAAACCCGATGTGACGTTGTGAGGGGGGAATTGATAGTTGAAGGAAGTATATTTGGGTATTGCGATAGGAATTGTGACTTTTGCGTATTTTATGAATGTAAATCTGCTTCCTATAATTATGGTAGGAGGTTTGCTATATTTGCTTTATAATTTTATAACAAATCAAGGGCTGTTAAGGACCAATAGCATCGGAACTTTGGTTCGAGTGCCACAAGAGGATTTTTCAAGCATAGGTGGACAAAATACTGCTATATCTGAGTTAAAAGAGGCTCTTGATTTTATATTGGATAGCGATAAGATTGAAAAAATGGGTATTAGACCATTAAAGGGTTTGCTGCTTACGGGGCCACCCGGTACAGGTAAGACATTGTTGGCTAAAGCGGCAGCTAATTATACTGATTCGGTATTTATAGCTACATCCGGCAGTGAATTTATAGAGGTGTATGCGGGCGTTGGAGCCCAGAGGGTTAGAAAGTTGTTCCAAAGCGCCAGGGATAAGGCAAAAGCTGAGAAAAAAAGAAGTGCTATAATATTTATAGATGAGATCGACATACTAGGAGCAAAGCGAGGAACTCATGAAAGCCATATGGAATACGACCAAACCCTCAATCAGTTATTAGTAGAAATGGACGGTATAAATGTAAATGATGAGGTAAAAATACTTGTTTTAGCCGCTACTAATAGGCCGGATATGCTGGATCCGGCGCTGTTAAGGCCGGGGAGATTTGATAGACAGGTCAGGGTGGATTTGCCTGATAAGGATGGAAGACTTCAGATATTAAAAATACACGTTAAAAATAAACCTTTAGCAGAAGATGTAGATCTTGAAGCGATAGCGAGAGAAACCTTTGGTTTTTCAGGAGCTCATCTGGAGAGCTTAACCAATGAGGCAGCTATAATAGCCATGAGAAATAACAGCGACAAGATAACTCAAAAAGATTTTCTTCAAGCAATAGATAAAGTTATCATGGGGGAAAAAATTGATAGGAAGCCAACTCCCGAAGAGTTGTACAGAATAGCTGTACACGAGGCAGGTCATGCCATAGTAAGTGAACTAGTTGAGAAAGGGAGTGTTGCCAATCTGACTATAGTTCCAAGAGGAAATGCGATGGGATTTTTAAGGCAAGCGCCTAAGGAGGATAAATACATCTATACAAGAGAACAGCTTGAAAAGCAAATAATGATTTGTCTCGCGGGCTCTGTTGCTGAAAAGGTGATAATAGGTAATAAGAGCACAGGTGCAGGCAATGATTTTGAGAAAGCAGTAGAACTGGCCAAAGAAATAATTTTTTCGGGTCTATCATCGCTGGGCATAATAAGCAAAGACGATATATCTCCTAAAAAGATCAATGATGAGGTGACAAAAATAATAGGTGCCCTTGAAAGAAAGACCACTGAGTTGCTCACCGATAATCACTTTATTATACACAAAGTAGTTAATGTTTTAAAAGAAAAAGAGACGATTTCAGGAGAAGAGTTAAGAAGTATACTGAATGGTACTTAATCACTGTCTTCCCAAACGTCTCTCATAAGGCGATTTATCTTATTTTTTCTGCTCTGTGTTTTAGCAACATCAACTTTCATTGATTTAAGGTCGATGACATCTCCTTCGCTGGCATAAGGAGGAAGGAGATGCCTTTTTATACTTATAATTTTATCTCCGGTTTCAATGATAGCCATATCGCCTTCAAATCTGTCAATTATGCCATATGCCATTTTATCCTCCTTTCCTCTGTTATCGTCGACTATCCTATAAAAGAGACGGCAAGCAGTACAAAGGTAAGCACTATAAGGATAATTGTAGTACCCCAACCGATGACGTTTTTTACAGGATTATTTACATATTTACCCATTATTTCTTTATTGTTTACCAGCAACATCATAGATATTAATACGACAGGTAACAATATTCCGTTTAATACCTGGGTCCATATGGTGATAGCTATTAAGGGAGCATTGGGTATAAGTATGATTGCCACAGCTATGATCATGATAGCTGTAAATAGCGTGTAAAATTGTGGCGCTTCTTCAAGTTTTTTGTCAATACCGGCTTCAAAACCAAAAGCTTCACATACATAAAAAGCTGTGGCTATTGGCAATATAGCAGCCGAAAAAACAGATGCGATAAAAAGTCCAAAGGCGAATACTTGAGAGGCCAGAGCACCAGCTAACGGCTTTAAAGCCATTGCTGCGTCCTTGGCTTCTTCAATTCTAATGCCATTGGTATGTAATGTAGAAGCACAGGCGACTATGATAAAAAATGCTACTGTTACTGTTGCAATACAGCCTATAATCACGTCCCAGACGGTGTACTTATAATCTTCTAATTTAATGCCTTTTTCGATTACCGAGGATTGCATATAAAATTGCATCCACGGTGCTATGGTAGTACCTATGATGCCAATTACCATACTTAAATAATCTGGTTTGGCTTCAATAGACGGTTTTACTAATGCTAATCCTATATTTTTCCAATCAGGTTTTGCCATAAGTGCCGAAATGATATATGATAATAAAAAGACACTGAATATTATAAATACCTTTTCTGCTATCCTGTAATTGCCCTTGACTATGAGAATCCATACTCCTATGGCAACCAGTGGTACTATGATATACTTGCTTATACCAAAGATCTCCATGCTACCGGCTATACCTGCAAATTCTGTAGCAGTATTCCCGATATCAGCAATGAGTAAACCCATGAAAATAAAAAATGTGATCTTTACGCCAAAGTTTTCTCTTATGAGGTCCGCGAGCCCTTTTCCAGTTACAACACCCATTCGCGCATTCATTTCCTGAATGACTATGAGTACGATGAAAGAAGGAATTAATGTCCATAAAAGTTTATATCCGTATGTAGCACCTGCTACTGAGTATGTGGTTATTCCTCCTGCGTCATTGTCGACGCTACCTGTTATGATGCCGGGTCCCAGTATCGATAGAAAAATTAATATATTTGTTAGCAAGTTTTTTTTCCTTGTGCTCATTTTATTACCTCCTTACGTAGTTTTTCCTGGTTTTCATAAGTTCGTATATAATGTCGTTTATTATTACTGTGCCCAATAGTCTCATGTTTTTATCCACCACGGGAATTGCCATGAGGTTGTATTTAGAAATGGTTTTTATAAGAGAACTTATTGGATCCATATCGTAGGCGTATATTATATCTGTATTCATTATTTTTTCCAGGGTTGTATTGGGCTCGGCTATTACAAGGTCTCTCAATGACACGACGCCTATTAATCGATTTTTGGCATCAACTACGTAGAGGTAATAAATGGTATCCTCCTCAGGTTTAATGCGCCTTAGTTCTCTTATGGTATCTTCCGCTGTTAAGGTGTTTTTAAATGAAATATAATCGGTGGTCATGAGGCTTCCGACAGTGTGTTCAGGATATTCCATGAGTTCGCGGACTTCTGTTGAAACATCATTTTCCATTTCATTGAGCAATTCTTCTGCTCTTTCTTCATTTAAATCATCCAATATATCGGCTACCTCATCGGCGGGCATTTCCTCAAGTATATCAGCGGCTTTTTCTGCTGAAAGGGTATTTAAAATGTTTCGCTGTGTGTCTGTTTCCATTTCTTCCAATACGTCAGCTGCTCGAGACCTATCAAGGCTTGAAAATATGGCAATACCCGACTTCAAATCGAGGTCTTCGATGATATCGGCAAGATCTGAGGGGTGTAACGTTGAAAGCTTTTGATAAGTTTTGGACAGCATTATATTTTCATGGGACGGCGTAATTGTCTCTATATCTTCCCATAGTATAAATTTACTCGATATATTTATATTAAACCTCTTTAATAGTCTTTTGAGAGGTTTGGCTAATCCTAATCTCCTCAAAAGTCCTTCTACGCCTATATCAACAGCTACAGCATATAAACCTGATTCTAAAAGTACTAATCTTATGTCGTTGACTCTGACGACTTTTCTACCGTTTATATCTATAATTTGCTTATCCAGCACGTATTTTGACAAAAACAAGGTGTCATTCACTGATTGAAGTTCTATTGGCTTTGTGCATGTGAGTTCATATTGGCCATGTTTTTTTGCAATTTTGAAATTTTGCCATTTATAGTATTTAACACCTGATTTTGTCTTTATTTTGGCGCATAGTACGATGGGATGTTGAATTTCCATAGAAACTCCTAGATCTAGGAGCTTTCCCAAGACTTTTTTGTCACGAGAATAGATCTTGTTCCCGAGTATCCTACTCAGGTAAAGGCTCATAATAGGCATAATGCATCCTCCTTTTCACGGAAGGATGCATGGCCCTTTAACGATGAGACACAATTAAAATGGACATACATCCTTCCTTATTTAAATGGCATTGGTAATAAGGACTACTGTCCATTATAAATACACACTCCTCAAATAACTAAAATTGTTAATAGCAATATTATTCTATCTCATGTGTGTCTCATTGTCAACAATTTTATTGCATTTATATATGAGGGCTATCTTATATTTTTGACTTCTTTTATTTTTTTATACTTTTGTGGTATAATATATTCATGAATAGAGAGAGGAGGTATATCTGATGAAAGAAAAAGTACAGGAGGTTTTAGAGGCGATCAGACCATCACTTCAAGCAGATGGCGGCGACGTTGAACTTGTTGACGTTGATGAAGATGGTGTTGTTAAGGTGAAACTTACAGGTGCTTGCGGTGGATGTCCGTTTGCACTGTTAACTCTCCAGCAAGGTATTGAAAAAAATATAAAAGAAAGAGTACCTGAAGTTAAAAAGGTTGTCGCTGTTTAACAGCAAATAAAGCTCTATAAATCCTTATAGAGCTTTATTTTAATATTTTTATATCATCTTTTAAAAGATATATGATTTTGCCGTCATTGGTCATTGCCATAATATAATTGTTTTTGTCTTGAGCCAGATTTTCTACATTATTTGCCATGTCGTCTATAATATTGACAACTTCGCCTTTTTGTATTTTGCCCTCTGGATTAAAGTTTAGTCCGTCATAGTTATAAGTGGTAGTGTTGTCATTGAACACGAGAGCTTTGCCCATTATAAAAGTAGAAAGCTTTGGTTCCCAGTAAAATACCTCATTTAACGTTCTGGATTTTACCAGTTTGAAGTCCTCTTCTTGTGGTGCGCTGACTGAATCACTTGTTTTTGATTTCAACAATTTTTGCTGTGATGTCACCACTATTCTGAGGTTATTTTTATCGGATATATTGATATTTGAGTTTTCTGTAAGTTTTAGCCACGAAGGGTTTTTCTTGTTATCAAAAGCCTCATTCCAGTCTGCTTCGTAATCCTTATTAGCACTGAACACCAGCTTTACGCCGCTGCCATTTATCCCATACATTTCAGCTAATGTGGTTTTATAAAATGCCCCCATTTTTTCATTTAGTTCTTCTTCTAAGTAGATGAAGTTATTACCGTTTTTTGAGTTTATCACTTCAACTTCATTGATTGGGACGAGGTCGTTTATGCCTTGAAAGTATTCATAAACTTTTCCACTTTTTCGATAAATGCACAATGAACCCTTGTCAGGAAGAAGAGAAATAGCCACGATGAGATCGTCTGCATTACTTCCTGTTAGTTTGCCTTTTTTTACTATTGTTTTTATTCGTTCATTATTCCAGTCAAGATTAAGATTTTTCATGGTAGCCTGTGCGATTCTTTGCAAGGCCATACCTCTTTGAGTTGAGGATAGGCTAAAGTATATGTTTACATCGTCTTCTGATATACTTGCATTGGTACTTTTTAAAAAGACAGGATATATTTTTTCTGCCTGAATGTACAGGAAACCAATGAGAAGTAAAATGACTATGCATATCGGTATTAGTTGTTTTTTTAAGACATACATTTTACCACCTCACATTTCTATGTCTATATATATTGGGAATATTGTAGATTTATTCGTGCTCAAAATAAAAACATGGAGTTTGACATTATTCCTGGAAAGATATATGATAATGTCGAACAAGAAACCATAATTTTTGTTGCTTGCAACTGAAAGCACTCAGCTGAAAGGATGATGACAATGCAAGTGTATCTTGATAACAGCGCTACGACGAAGCCATATAAAGAGGTAGTTGAGGCGATGATTTATGCATTAAACGAGCGCTATGAAAATCCTTCATCTATGTACAGGCCTGCGATGGAAGCAGAAAAAATGATTGAAAATGCTAGATTAAATATAGCAAAGGTAATTGGCGCTAAAAAAGAGGAGATATTCTTTACATCAGGGGGCACTGAGGCTAATAATACTGCCATAAAAGGGGCCGCGTATCTTTTAAAAAAGCGAAAAAACCATATAATAACAACGACGATTGAACATCCTTCTGTTTTAAATGCGGTTATGAGGTTGGAGGCCGAAGGATTTAAGGTAAGTTATATAGGTGTGGACGTTAATGGTATAGTTGATTTAAACGAAATAAAAGATAAAATAAATGATAGTACGGCTCTTATAAGTGTTATGGCTGTAAACAATGAGATAGGAAGTATTCAGCCTATAAAGGATATAGGTGATATAGCAAAAGAAAAGGGCGTATTATTTCATGTAGATGCTGTGCAGGGTTATGGTAAAATAGTACTTGATATGAGAGATTTGAATGTGGATTTGATGTCGATTAGCGGGCACAAGATTCATGGCCCTAAAGGGATAGGTGCTA
This sequence comes from Caldanaerobius fijiensis DSM 17918, assembly GCF_900129075.1. Taxonomy (NCBI): domain Bacteria; kingdom Bacillati; phylum Bacillota; class Clostridia; order Thermoanaerobacterales; family Thermoanaerobacteraceae; genus Caldanaerobius; species Caldanaerobius fijiensis. The sequence goes on along the minus strand of NZ_FQVH01000006.1, from coordinate 44,464 downwards.
TTTATATAAAAAGAGGTGTGAAGATTCAGCCTCTTTTAGACGGTGGAGGACAGGAAGGAAATGTGCGTTCTGGTACAGAAAATGTCCCTGGTATAATAGGTTTTGGCGTAGCGGCTGAAATATGTCATAAAAATATGGATAAATATAGTGATTACATGATGACATTAAAAAAGAGACTGTGGTATGGCTTAAAGGATAACATAAGCGACTGCTTTATAAACGGACCCGATGTAGAAAAAGGAGCGCCTCACATACTGAATATATCTTTTGTAGGTGTAAAAGGTGAAGTGCTGTTGCATGCGTTAGAGGAAAAGGGTGTGTATGTTTCTACAGGATCAGCTTGTTCTTCCCACAAACGAGGCGTAAGCCATGTTTTAAAAAATCTTGGATTATCCGATGATAGGATAGAGAGCGCCATAAGGTTTAGTTTGTCTCCTTTTAATACCTGCGAAGAGGTAGATTATACGGTTAATGTTTTGATTGATTTAGTGAGAGAATATAGAAAGTTTTATCGGAGGTAGGTAAATGCTTTATTTGATTAAGTATGGAGAATTGGCTTTAAAAAAGCAGAACAGATCGTTTTTTGAGAGGAAATTGGTTGAAAACATAAAAAAACGATTTGAGCAAGATGTGGAAATAATAAGGGAAAATGGTAGGATATTTGTAAAAACAGATTTAGATAAGGAAATGGTTCTGGGAAAATTAAAAAAGGTATTTGGCATCGTAGGCATATGTCCTGCACAAGAAGTGGAACTGGATATAAATTCTATATCAGAGCATGCTGTTAATATTGCTCGCAAAATGTTTGAAAAAGGGTGTAAAACCTTTAAAGTGGAGACCAGGAGACCCAACAAGGCATTTCCTTTGGATAGTCCTGAAATAAATGCTTATATAGGGTCAAGAGTACTCAATGAGATACCGGGTTTTTCCGTTGATGTCCATAATCCTGATTTTGTAATAAATGTGGAGGTAAGAAAAGAGGCATATATATACAGTGAAGAAATACCAGGTTGTGGAGGATTACCTCTTGGTACCAGTGGAAAAGCGTGTTTATTGCTGTCAGGAGGTATAGATAGTCCTGTGGCGGGCTGGATGACTATGAAAAGAGGGGTGCAAATAATAGGAGTACATTTTCACAGCTTCCCATTTACCAGCGAAAGGGCAAAGGAAAAAGTCATTGATCTTACTCGTGTATTAGCTCAATTTGCCGGCAGCATCAAGCTGTATGTGGTGCATTTTACTGATATACAGAAAGATTTATATGAAAATTGTCCGCCTAAAATGATTACCATACTGATGCGCAGGATGATGATGAGGATAGCTGACAGGATTGCCAGAAAGGAAGGGGCTTTAGCTCTGGTTACAGGTGAAAGCATTGGTCAGGTTGCCAGCCAAACAATCGAGAGCATGCATGTGACCAATGCTGTGACAGATTTGCCTGTGTTCAGGCCATTAATCGGTATGGATAAGCAGGAGATAATATCAAAGGCAAGAGAGATAGGGACATATGAAATATCTATATTGCCTTATGAAGACTGCTGTACAGTTTTTGTGCCTAAACATCCTGTAATAAGGCCGAGAATAGACTTGATAGAGGAGGCAGAGAAGGGATTAAATATAGAGAGTATGATAGAAAATGCCCTGAGCAAGAGTGAAATAATAAAAATAGAAGGTGGTGATGTAAATGATGTGGAATAACTGGTGGGGTGACGGCTGGTGGGGATACATGCACGTGTTTGGCCTCGGGGGTTTAATAATGATGATATTTTATGTACTGATTATTGTGCTGACTGTTTACCTGCTCATAAAGCTTTTGCGCTCAGGCAGATCTTATGATTATAATGTCAGCAGGCTGGACAGAAAAATCGACCCACTGGACATATTGAAAGAACGCTATGCTCGTGGCGAAATAAGTGATGAAGAATATGAGAGAATGAAACAGAAATTAAAGGAGTAAAAGAGCCGTAAGGCTCTTTTTTAAATGTAAATATTCTTAATATAAACATTAAAATTATTAAAATAAAAATTGACATTATTGATAATTTAATTTATAATATTCATAGACAGAGAAAATGTCACATAAGATTTGAGAAAAGAGGTGATATGTTGAAAAAGGAGGTATTGGGGTTATGCCCTGTATGTGGTGCAAAACTCGAAGTTACAAATCTCCATTGCAGCGAATGTGATATAGATATAAAGGGTCGTTTTGATCTTTGTAAATTTTGTTATCTCACGAAAGAGCAGAGGGAGTTTTTGGAAGTTTTTATAAAATGTAGGGGTAACATAAAAGATGTAGAAAGAGAATTGGGCATTTCTTATCCCACAGTAAAAAATCGTTTAGAAAACGTAATTGCTACTCTGGGACTTGATGCAGTGCCAAATACATCGCTGAATGATTCAAAAAGAATGGAAATACTTGACAAATTAGACAGGGGAGAAATATCAGCTAGTGAAGCTATTAGATTATTAAAAGATGGGAGGTAGGGGTATGGACGAGGAAAAGATGGCTATTTTAAAGATGCTGGAAGAAGGCAAGATCACAAGCGAAGAAGCATTGCTTCTCCTTGAAGCGCTGGAAGGAGAACAGAAGCAAAATCGTTCTTCGAGTAATGCCGGCAAAATTAAATTTGAGAAAGCAGACATAAATGGAGATGAAGAAGATGATGAGGATGAAGGAGATGATGAGGACGACGCGGAGAATACGACAATAAAGGATAAGGTTAATGATGAGATAAAGAAATGGAAAAACATGGACAATGACTTTGAGGAAAAGATGGAGCAGTTGAGCAGATTGGGCGAAGAAATTGGAGAAAAAATGGGCAAACTAGGCGAAGAATTAGGGGAAAGAATAGGAAACTTAGGTGAAAGCATAGGGGAAAAAGCGGCCATCTTTGCAGAACGGTTTGTGGAGAAATTTTTCAATAATCCCATTGGCAAACCTTCTGGACATGAATTGAGCGTGACGAAGACGTGGAACAATATCCCTGATGGATTGAATTTAGAGGTAGACGGGATAAATGGAAAGATAGAGCTCTATACTTATGATGGAACTGAAATGAAGGTTGAGTTGAAGTGGGGAATAAAATCAAACGCAAAGGCAGATGTAAGGGTGGAGCCAAACGGGGACAGTCTTCCAGGTATTAAAGTAGAAAATAGATTGGATTCGTTGGAAGAACCTTATTTTTCTATAGGCTATGATGCGACTGTAGTGAAATACCTAAGCGTTGTTATATGGTTACCTGATAAAGATTATAATCGAATTAATTTAAATACGTCAAACGGTAAAATCTGCGTGACAAAACTTACATGTAAAAACTTAGATGCTAAATCCAGTAATGGCAAAATAGAAGTGTTGAATACTGCTAGTGATGAAGTAAGATGTATTACATCTAATGCAAAGGTTTTACTTGAAAGCCTTCATGTACCTGATATATTTGTAAAAACATCTAATGGGAAAATAGAATGTATAAACAGCGAGCTTGGAGATATAAATTTTACCACATCTAATGGCGGCATTGCAGTTGACAATCTCAGGGTAATAGAAAATCAAAGCCGGAAGATGGAACTTATCACGTCCAACGGCAGCATTAACGTTAGCCTCAATGAAGTTGATGGTATGGCTTATGATATAACTCTGACTACAAGCAATGGACATGGAACAATACATTTAAAAGATATAAATTACTCAGGTAAAAACAACTTTAGGTATAAGAGCGAGAACTATGGTGTAGCTCCTGTTAATGTTAGCTTAAAAGCGTTGACCAGTAATGGGAGTATAAATGTGTATAAGGAGGATTAGTATGGAAAGTGAAAAATTACAGATATTGAAAATGGTGGAAAGTGGTAAGCTTAGCGCAGAGCAAGGTGCGGAGCTTATAAAGGCTTTAGATGATGCTAATTCTTCGAACCGGGATGAGGGTGTGATGCGACTGATAGGCAGAAAGCCAGAAACTAGATGGATACGTATAAAGGTCTTTGTGCCTGAAGATAATACCAGCGTTAATGTCAATTTACCTATTTCTTTAGTGGATGTAGGATTGAAAATAGCTAAAAAATATGCTGCAGATAAGATGCCGGAAGATTTTGATTTGGAACAAATCGCAGAGGTTATAAAGAGTGGAGCAGAAGGAAAAATAGTGGAAATACAGAATGAAGAAGGGTTAAAAGTAGAAATTACTATAGAATGATCATTCGCTTTAATATATGTACGGGATAAATCCCGCTTTTTTTGTTTCTAAATACAGGTGACAGGGCTTTAGAATGTGATATAATATATAATGTTTAAAATAAAATTTTGGGAAAGTGGTGTAACAGTGGTATTACCTGATGGTTATATAGCGAAAATGAAATCATTATTAGGGGATGAGTATGAAGAATTTATACAAAGCTACGATAGTGAAAGGTATTATGGATTAAGGGTTAATACGTCAAAGATATCAGTAGAAGATTTTTTGAAAATATTTCCGTATGAGCTTAAACCAATTCCGTGGTGTGAATCAGGATTTTATTATAGAAAAGATGTAAAACCTGGTAAACATCCTTACCACGCAGCGGGGTTGTACTATATACAGGAGCCAAGCGCTATGGCCGTAGTTGAAGCTGTATCTCCCCAACCCGGAGATGTGGTGCTTGATATCAGTGCGGCTCCAGGTGGAAAAACTACTCAAATTGCTAACAAGATTGGAGAAAAAGGATTACTTATATCCAACGAGATAAATCCCTTAAGAGCTAAAGCACTGGTTGAGAATATTGAGAGATTTGGAATTAGAAATACTATCGTTTTAAACGAATCTCCTGAAAGATTACTTAATTCATTCAGGGGATTTTTTGATAAGGTAATAGTAGATGCGCCATGCTCTGGTGAAGGGATGTTTAGAAAAGATCCAGAAGTATGCTATTCTTGGTCTGAAGGCATGGTAAAATCTTGTTCCAAAACACAAGCCAGGATATTGGATGTGGTTTTTGAGTTATTGAAACCGGGGGGATTGTTGAGTTATTCTACATGCACTTTTTCGCCAGAAGAAAACGAGCAGGTAATAGATGAGTTTCTTAAAAAGCATCCAGAATTTGAGTTAATAGATGTAGCTGTGAGCAGATTCTTTTCGCCAGGTAGACCTGACTGGGATGATGGAAATCCAGAATTATCAAAGTGTATGAGGTTGTGGCCTCATAAAATAGAAGGTGAGGGACATTTTATAGCTGTTCTTAAAAAATTAGATGGTGACGATATAAAGTACAGCAATAAAAAAATCAAGACTAATACGAGTAAATTAGAGTACTTTTATGACTTTTGCAAGGACGCGTTAGTAAAGCCTGAAGATATGGATAATATTACAATAGTAGGTGATGAAGTGTATATGCTTCCTGATTTTTTGCCAAATTTGCGCGGTCTAAAGGTATTGCGGTATGGTTGGTACCTGGGACAGTTAAAAAAGGGTCGATTTGAACCATCACATGCCATGGCGTTGGGGTTGCGAAAAAGTGATGTTTTAAGGTGTGTTGACCTTAAATCAGATAGTGAAGAAGTATTAGATTATTTGAGAGGACAGGCAATAGGTATTCCAGAAAGTTTATACAGAAAAAGTGGATGGTCATTGGTATGTGTTGATGGTTTTCCATTAGGTTGGTGTAAGATTGCTGGAGGCAATTTTAAAAACCATTATCCAAAGGGATTGAGGATTAACTGGTAAGCGCATAAAAAGTATTGACAAATGCCTGCTTTGGCAATAAAATAAAAACAATATTTTAAATTTTTGCAAGGGGGATATACACGGATGATATATATTTATGACTCTGTACTAAGAGATGGAGCGCAGGCTGAAGGTATTTCCTATTCTGTTGAAGATAAATTAAAGATTGTAAAAAAGTTAGATGAATTTGGTATAAGTTATATCGAAGCAGGCAATCCCGGTTCTAATCCTAAAGATGCTGATTTTTTTAAAAGGTTAAAAGGTGTAAGTATAAAGAATGCAAAAGTTGTGGCATTTGGTAGTACCAGAAGACCTGGTATAAAAACTGATGAAGACAATAATGTAAAAGCATTATTGGAAGCGGGCGTAAATACAATATGCATATTCGGTAAGAGCTGGGATCTCCATGTGACAGATGTATTGAGGACCTCCCTTGATGAAAATTTGAATATGATATATGATACAGTATCGTTTTTTGCATCAGAAGGATATGAGGTTATTTTCGACGCTGAGCACTTTTTTGACGGTTATAAAGCAAATGCCGATTATGCTATGAAGACCTTAAAAGCTGCAGCTGATGCTGGTGCAAAATTTGTAGTCCTATGTGATACCAATGGGGGGAGCTTCCCTGATGAGGTATATGAAATTGTATCAAAGGTTGTAAATAATATTTCAGTAGCAATAGGTATACATGCCCATAATGATTCTGAATTAGCTGTTGCCAATTCTATAACAGCTGTAAAAGCTGGCGCTTCAATGGTTCAAGGTTGTATCAATGGTTATGGTGAGAGGACGGGAAATGCTAACTTATGCTCTATAATACCAGCTCTTCAGCTAAAATTGGGGTATGAATGTATACCTGACGATAATATTAAAATGCTAACATCTGTTTCGAAATATGTAAGTGAAGTAGCCAATATGCAGCATGACAACAGAATGCCATATGTAGGCGATAGTGCCTTTGCTCATAAGGGTGGCATGCATATAGATGCAGTGTTAAAGAATACTAGGACATATGAGCATATAGACCCTGAGAGCGTGGGCAATGAAAGGCGTATTCTTATGTCTGAGGTATCAGGTAAAAGTACCATACTCTCAAAAATAAAGGAAATAGAACCGACATTGACGAAAAATTCTCCTGAAACTAAAATGATAATCGATGAGCTGAAGAAAATGGAGTATGAAGGTTATCAATTTGAGGGTGCGGAAGGCTCTTTTTATCTGATTGTCAAGAAACTTCTTGGCAAATTTAAAAAGCACTTTGATATTAAGTATTTTAAAGTAATAGACCAGATACCCTGGGATTTGCAAACCAGTGCAACTGCTATGGTTAAGGTAGCAGTAGATGGTATTGAAGAAGTAACAGCTGCTGAAGGCAATGGCCCTGTAAATGCATTGGATGCTGCATTGAGGAGAGCGTTAGAGCGTTTTTATCCTGTTTTAAAGTCGGTAGTGTTAACAGACTATAAAGTGAGGGTTTTGAATAGTGATGGTGCAACAGCTGCGAAAGTAAGGGTTTTGATCGAGAGCTCAGACAGGGAAGAATGCTGGAGTACTATGGGCGTTTCTACAAACATCATACAAGCCAGCTGGGATGCTTTAATAGATTCTATAGAGTATAAATTAGCGAAAGAAGAAGATAAGAAACAAAAATAGTTGTTGACAACGGGAAAAAATTTTCCTATAATAAGCTTGTACATGCTTTCAATGTAAAAGCTTAAGATTTAAGAAAAATGTACGATATAATTTAAGAGAGGTGAGTTAAAATTAAAGTTACGATCAAAGATGTGGCGAGGCGCTCTGGTGTTTCTATTTCAACGGTTTCAAGGGTTTTGAACAATTCAAAACCTGTTTCGCCGGAGATAAGGCAGAAAGTGCTGGAGGCTATAAAAGAAACGGGTTATAGGCCAAATTTGCTGGCAAGGGGTCTTGTCTTGCGCAAGACGAATATTATAGGGATTATCGTGCCCGATATATCGAATTCCTATTATTCAGAATTGGTCAAAGGCACAGAAGAAATTTCCAATATGTACAATTATAGCATACTTTTATGTAATACCTATGGAGAACTCAAAAAAGAGATGGAGTATTTAAATCTCTTGCTGGAAAAGCAGGTAGATGGAATTATATTTATGACAACTAATTTAACTGATGACCATATCAATTGGTTTAAGGAAAACGAGGTAAAAGCCGTTTTTGTTAATAGACGTGCAGAAGGTTTGGATATCCCCTATGTCAGCATTGATAACTATAACGCTGCATATGATGCGACTAATTACCTTATAAAGCTTGGTCATAAAAAAATTGCCTATGTTGGTGGACCGCTTTCCGACGAGGTATTAGGTAAGGAGCGCTTTGAAGGATATAAGCAGGCGATTTATGATGCAGGTATAGATTTTAAGCAAGAATTGGTCCGAGTATCTAAAATTGGCATAAGAAATGGTTATGAGGCCATGGCGGATATCTTGGATGTGTATAATGACATAACAGCAGTGTTTGCTGCCAATGATATTATGGCTATCGGTGCAGTAAATTGTATTTTGGATAGAGGTTATAAGATTCCTGATGATATTTCTGTGGTTGGGTTTGACGATATTCCGTTGGCATCTATAATAAGACCTGCATTGACTACTATACGGCAGCCTATATATGATATAGGTGCTGTTGCAGCGAGAATGCTTATAAAAAAGTTAAACGGCGAGAAACTGGAAGAGAAAGCTGTTAATCTGCCTTATCAATTGATTGAGAGAGATACCAGCGCAAAAGCCAGGTAAAAAATTTTTTAAGCGGCGTATGCCGCTTAAAATACATACTAAAAGGGGATGGAGTGTGTGTTGAAGAAACATAAGATAAACTTATCACTGAATTTTACGTTAAGGCGGGAGCTTCTTACGTCGTTTTTATTGCTTTTTATCATTATTTTGTTTCTCTCGGTTTTTATATATTTGGGTTCTGTAGGGAATTTAAGAAGTATAAACGATATTAACAGCATAGTATCCGATCAGATTGTAAAATTTAATACACTTGATATTGCGGTTATATCGTTTAACAATAACTTGAGCAATTATTTATCTGGTACGTATGGTGCCCAGACGTTACAAAGTGATGCTGCCAATATAAATGATCAATTGTTAGATTTTAAAAATTCTATAGAGAAGACAAAAGGCAGTAAATACTATAAGGATTTTAAAGAGTACATAACTGCGTTGATAGACTTTAATAAGGAAATTATGAAAAATGCTCATAAACTATCAAACGATCCTGATAAGGATTCGGATTTGATTAACAGCATAATGTCCGATTCCAAAATGATGGTGGATACATTGAATGTGTTTAATAATAGCTTTACAAAATATTATTCGGAACGCTTTGACGCCATGAAGAAAGAGTATAGACAGCTTGAAATGGTTTCACTCATTGTTGGAATAGTGGCTATACTTATAAGTTTGATAGGCGGCATAAGACTGTTTTCAAGGATAAGAAGTTTTATAAACAATCTCCATAAAAATATTGAGAACATCGAAATGTCCTCAAACAAGGTAGCATTAAAGTCTAATGAGATTCAGGAAATGTCAAAAAATAATACCATAAGCCTGCAGGAAGCAACTGATTCTCTTAATTCATTGGTGGATGGAGTAAAACAAATTGCTGATGCTGTAAGCCAGGTAGTACAAGCTATATCTACGGTGTCAACAGTAAACGATCAGGTGGTTTCATCGTCAGATATGGTTATGCAGAGTATATCTGGAGCAGAAAAAGACATCAATGAAATGTCACAAAAGGTGAAAGATAGCAGCGGTGAAGTTATTCAGACCATAGAAAATCTAAAACTCATTATGAATGAAATTGATGCGTCTTCAGAAGAAATAAATACATTAAATACAAAGATTCAGCAAATCGGTGAAATACTCAATGTTATACATTCGATATCGTCTCAGACCAATCTCCTGGCGTTAAATGCCTCGATTGAAGCAGCTAGAGCAGGCGAACATGGTAAAGGGTTTGCAGTGGTGGCAACAGAGATTCGAAAATTAGCCAATCAATCAGCGGAGAATGCCGAGAATATAAATTCGATTGTAAGGGATATAACAGAGTATGCGTATAAGGCTTCTGCAAGCATAAAGGATAATTTGTCTAAATCTAAGGCCGCTATTGAAAAAGTTTATTCTGTAAACGATTTATTTAACCGAATAATAAAGATTTTTGATACAATAACAGCTGCTGTATCCAGCATAACAGAAATATCTGCGGAAAACGTAGATGGTGCTAAAAAATCTCAGCAAGAAGTTGAACAGGTAATGGCCATTTCCGAAGAGATTTCAGCGCAGGTACAGGAATTGTTGGCTGCTTCGGAGCAGATACAGGAGATGCTTAATAGCGTCAACGAGAATAACAGTAGAAATGTAAATGAGATTTATGATCAGATAAGTAGTATAAATGAGCAGGGACAGCACTTATCATCGATATTGTCTATACTGAAGGCTATGTAATGACATTGATATGCTCAGCGATATAATATCTGCCATGTCCATGATCAGGCTTAGTCTGGTATTACGCAGCGAATACATCTCGTATACATCTATAATACCTATGATAGAGATATCACCTACAGGTGGAAGGTTTTTACCTACCCCTTTGCCTGGGAATAAAGGTTGGTTTTTTATACATATATCGCCGATGCTTGATGGTTCACCGAGGCATGCATCTATAGCTACGATTCGGGAGGTAGGATGTTTTTTCTTCACCATGTGCATGGTTTTTACGATATTTATAGCGTGTACAGGTTCCTTTAGTGTTCCATAAACTTTGAGATCAGGATGCATTTTTATAAGATTATTCCCTACTATAGGTCCCAGGGCGTCTCCTATGTATTTGTCTGTGCCTATACATAAGAAAACGTCGTCATGTGCAATGAGATTGCACAGTATATTTGTTAAAAAATTGATAGCGTTGGGATGAGTATAGTTTATTCTCTCATCAATGCGACCAGGTAAGAAAGCCATTTTTTCATCTCCCTATTTTTTTATTCTATGTTTGCTATATTACAAATATATTCTTGGCAATAAAAAAGTGTACTTAAGATTCAAACATTTTAAGTACACTTTTTAACTTAATTATTCATTTTATAATACTATTTATCTGATATGAAATATCTTTGCCTTTAACGTAAATATTCAAATATATATTATCGCGCATTTTTTTTGGAGAGCTATTTAAGAGGCCATTAGTAGATATATATCTTATACCATCGTTAACGGTGGTATATAATCTATTCTGTCCATTTTGAAGTACCCATACGTTTTTTCCATTATTTTTTACTTCTATCAATAGATCTTCTAATAGTCGGGATTCTTCAGGATCTTTGAAACCACCTGTTCCCCATACATTTGTAGGCATTACAATAAAGATATTATCGGTTTTAATGTTTTTGAGCTGATCCTTAAGCCATATCCATTGTTCTGGATCTGTTTCCCTTATTCCACCTTTTGATGTATCTAAGACGATAAATGTGGAATTTCCATATATATATGCTCCACGAGTATCAGTGGTAATAGGTGTCTTTTTCAATTCTTTTAACAATTTACTTTCATTGCTTCCCATAGCTACGACCAGCATATTGTTTTTGTTGGCTTCATTTATAAATTTTCTCATCATATATAAGTCAAATAGGGTTTTAACTTTGGTTTGACCGATGACGGCTATTTTTAAATCTGGGTTTACAATAACTCGGTTGTCTTTGTCGACATCTATAAAATTGGTTTCAGCGGGTAATAAGCTTGTATCAATTTGAGAACCTTCACCTACTTTAACAGGTATATTCAGTTTATACCCTCTAAAATCAACAGCTATAAAGCCGCTGCTATCTTTATTGTTTGCTATAAATGTATCGCCTTCTATATAACCGATGTTACCATAAATTTTATAGTTTACGTCGCTTAAATTTAGTTGTGCTCTTTTTCCACTATAGTCTTTAGCGTAAATGATGATATTTTTCTTTTGCCCTGGATCTATGTTAACAGGCGATGATTTCAGCTCTGCCACATCATTTAACACGTTTATAGTAATACTATTTGAGATATTACCATAAATAGCCGTTATTACAGCATTCCCTGGAGTGTAAGGCGTAAATAAATTGCCATTCATTGAACCGTTGATGCCTTTTACATCAAATGAAATTTTTGATTGATCAATATCTACAGGATTATCGTGGGCGTCAACTGCCAGGACCTGAATGGTTCTAGGCACATTTGTATATGTATTGGTGTCGTCGACTTTAAGTATCAATTTGGCGGCATCACCTTTGGGCGCCGTGGAAAAGACACCTATTCCGTTGGACACAGGTCTTAACCACTCACCCTGGCTTCCTTTTGCAACAGCTGTAAGATTATTACTACCGTAAGGCCTTGCTACCATTGTTGAAGATCCTCCGCCATCAAAGCTCATGGCATTATATGCTCCAAGGGCCTTCATTTCTTGTGCCAGTTCATTATATGTTAAACCTATGGAATTTGGAGCACTTTTATCTACAACCAGCATGATGATATATCGCATGTCTTGAGTATAACCTATAGCCGTTCTGGCTGCAGGAGTATCGTGCTGAGGAAAGGCATTTTTATTGGCAGGTGGTGGGAGTATATTGCCGTCTTTTATAAGCATGGCTCCGCCACCTACGGCTGTTTTCAGTTTTTCTATAAATGGAGACACCTGAATCTTTATAACATCACCTGGCTTAAGTTTGAGCAAAAAGTTCCTCTTATCCAAATTAGAAGATGCCAGTACATATCCACCAACGGGTATATTTGTAGGAGGTTGCTTATCCCGTACTTCTAGTACTGTATTATTCTTATCTATAATTACTTCCACCATACCAGGGCAGTCTTTAGAAACACCATATGTAGTATCTCTCCACATCCTATCATATAATGTTATGTTGTTGAAATCGCTAAACTTGTTGATACGGTCTATAGGAGCGCTGCTACCATCAGGTGCGACGACTTTCAATGTGGTGTAATCCCACAGGGATATGTCTGGTATTTTATCATATGTAAAGCTGAAAGTAGCAAAATCTTTGCCTGGATTGGCATATGATAGGATCTGACCGTCTTTTATGAGAACACCGATGGATTGGGATGGTTCACTGCTGATCGTTGGAGCAAAAAAATCTCCGTTTATAGCGGCAATTGCACCGCTATCAGTGGCCATGCGTAAAACAGATTCTTTGTTTGATAATCTTTTGTCATTTATGATGGCATTCAGTGTTATATAAGGATTTTTAAGGTCTACTTTTAGCACATTCAAATATAACCAGCCTGTCGATGTATACTTTTTTATATACTGCCTCACAACACCTTCTGTAATAGTTTCACTCTGGATTCTGGTGTCCAGCACTGTATAGCCATATGCTGGCGAAAAAAAGGCGGTAAGCGTAAATAAAAGAAATAAAATTACGAACGGTTTTAAAAAATTTTTCATATTTGTTCCTCCTAACCTCGAAATAATTACCAATGGGTAGTTTAATTATACAATATAAAGTAGAGTTTGTTGTTACATAGATGTTACATTTAATTTACAAAAGAAGAAGAACGGAGATAATATAAGATATAGCGAGAAAACAAGAGAAAAATAGCTATATAACCGTAAAATCGGCGTAATTTGGCTGAATTTGAGTATTGATATTTGATATTAGATTTAGTAAAATACATATTGTCGTTATTCGGGGCGTGGCGCAGTTGGGAGCGCGCGTGGTTTGGGACCATGAGGTCGGGGGTTCAAATCCCTCCGCCCCGACTATTGACAATTAAATATGGCCCCGTGGTCAAGTGGTTAAGACATCGCCCTTTCACGGCGGTAACATGGGTTCGAATCCCGTCGGGGTCACTGCATATTGCTGGCATAGCTCAATCGGTAGAGCAGCTGACTTGTAATCAGCAGGTTGTAGGTTCAAGTCCTATTGCCAGCTTTATTTATTTAAATTTTTATAGATTATTTTGTAAAAAAGGGGGATTTTTGTGCTTTATAAAGAATGTTGGGAAGAGACAAAATCACAATATGAAAAGTGGTGGAATAAAGAGCTAAAAAAACCGCTTCTCAGTATAAACGCACCCAAGAAATTTCGCAGGCATCAGGAGTATGAATGGAACGGTTGGGATTTATTGAGGGAAAAGGGCGATCCAGAAAAAGCAGTAGATAATTTTGAGGCAATGGCAGAAGATTTTTTGTTCCTGGGAGAATCATATCCAAATTTATGGTTAAATCTGGGTCCAGGAGTAATGGCAGCTTATATTACGGGTTTTTTAGGGTTTAGCGGCGATACTGCGTGGTTTGAGCATCCTATGGAGTGGGATGATATAGAAAAGGCCCTTATTTCTTTAAAGCAGGATAATGAATGGTGGGTTTATACCAAGACATTAGCTCATTTGATAGGAAAACGTAGTCAAGGTAAATTTTTAACAGGGATGACGGATTTGGGTGGCATTATGGATATTCTGGCTTCTTTAAGAGGTACGGAAAACCTTTTGTACGATCTCATTGACCAACCTGAAAGAGTTATAAACGCAATGGATAGGATTCTGGAATTATGGCATATTTGCTACGATGAACTCAACAATATACTGTCACAGTATATGGAAGGAACTTCTGCATGGATGGGTTTATGGTGTCCTACAAAGTGGTATCCCATACAGTGTGATTTTTCTGTAATGATATCGCCAGAGATGTTTGAAAAATTTGTGGCCCCATATTTGAGAGAGCAGGCCCGCAGACTTGATCACACCATATACCATTGGGATGGACCTGGCGAGATCCCGCATCTTGATATATTGCTGGATATAGATGAGATAGATGGGATACAGTGGGTTCCTGGCGCCGGTAATGAAAATGTGGATTCAGAGGCATGGCTAGAATTGTATGAGAGGATTCAGAATAAAGGCAAATTGCTGGTTTTAAATGGAGCTGATCCTGAGAAGATATCATGGCTTTTTGAGAGGATTTCCCCTGAAGGTGTTTATGTGTCGGTATATTGTGATAGCGAAGATAAGGCCTATGAACTTCTGGAGTGGAGAGAAAAACTAAATGGCTAAAGTAAAAAATAAAATTAACTGATAAAATTAGGCGTGCCTATTTATTGTTATAGAGGCAGGCCTAATTTTTTTGCCTTTGACAGAAGTGTTATAAAAAAATTTTAATGATAACAGCGCTTGTCATGGAAATAAAGTCATTCTAATGATATATAGGGTAAAAATGGAGAAATTGTGAAAAGCACGAGTAATATTTAGAGCTTACCATATATATAATGTACTATGGTAGAATTCGTTCGAAGTAAAACACGAAGTATCTAAATATGTTTAAAATTGCGACAATATGTTTACTGAGACGTGGTTTATCTGTTTTTTAGAGGGGGAGGTGAGAAATTGAGGTTTAGAGGGGGAGGTGAGAAATTGAGGGCTGAACTGGCCTCGCAGTTACCTGTGGCTTCCCGAAAAAAGATGTGGTCTAGTTTTAGAATTAGACGGTATATGGAGATGGCCAAAAGTAAAAGCCGATGGGGGCGCTTGATTTTCAAATTGGCCGTATACGTTTTACTGATAGATATGTCCTTTGTATTTCTTTATCCATTTATATACATGATAAGCACATCACTTAAGACACCTGTGGATCTGCTGGACATGTCGATAAGATGGATACCGCGCAGCATGGAAGTAAAGAATTATGCAATAGCATACAAATTGTTATCATATCCTCTGTATTTAAAAAATTCTGCGATTCTATCTATTGTGCCAATGGCAGGGCAGGTCATATCATGTTCTTTTGTTGGTTACGGTTTTGCCAGATTTAAGTTTCCCGGCAGAGAAGTACTATTTATGCTGGCGATGTTTACGCTTATCATTCCACCACAATCTCTCATAATACCTCTTTTTATTCAGTACAAGGCCTTAGGATGGATGGATACATATCTTCCCATCATTGTACCGAGTTTTTTGGGTGCAGGTCTGAGAGGTGCATTGTTCATCTTTATTTTCAGACAATTCTTCAGAGGTTTACCTTATGAATTGGAAGAAGCAGCTATAATTGATGGATGCAGTAGCTTCAGGATTTACTGGAATATAATCATGCCTGTGAGTCAACCAGCTATATTGGTTACCAGTATACTCTCACTGGTCTGGCACTGGAATGATTACTTTGAGCCAACAGTATATTTGAATTCTTTTGAAAAATTTACATTACCTATGATGCTTCCAAGACTATATCAACAACTTGAACAATTGGCGATAGGAAGGACAGGAGAAGAGCTTAGCATAACAGTAGTAATGGCAGCTACATTTTTGGTAGTTCTTCCTATGCTGATATTATACTTAATATTACAAAAGCAGTTTATGAAAGGCATAGAGAGATCGGGTATAGTTGGGTAACTCACTTTCAAAATAGGGTCTCAAATCAATATATCTATTAAATAGTTTTAACACTTAAGGCAGATTTGAGGGGGTTACAATGATGTCAAATGTAAGAAGGCTTTTTAGCATTATTATGATTATTGCGATGATAGGTGCATTATTGCTTTCGGGATGTGGTAATAAAGATACAAAACACACAACGCCAAGTAGTGAAAAGAATAAAGGTTCTCAAAGTGTTTCACAGAAGTCTAAAAATGCCAATGCAAACGGAGTGACTGAGGTAACTTTTTGGCAACCTGATTGGGGCGCTGATCAAATGGCAGCACTTAAGAAAGCTGTAGATTCTTTTAATAAGACCCATAAGAATATTCGAGTAAGGTTAGTAATACTTCCGTGGAGTGATGGAAATTTTACTGGCTTTGATACAAAACTTATTTCTGCTATTGCAGGGAACAATCCACCAGATATAGTTAACGGTGAGAGAAGTTGCGTGCCAGAATGGGCTGCAAAAGCTCTTCTTGAAGATATATCTGACCTTGTAAAAAGGGACGGTATAAATGCTAATGATTATTATCAAGGACCTTGGGAAGCGTGTATATACAATGGCAAACAATATGCTATGCCGCTTCAAAGTGATACAAGAGCACTTTTATATAATAAAACTTTATTTAAAAAAGCAGGATTAGATCCTAATAGTCCTCCCAAGACCATAGATGAGCTGGACCAGATGGCTGAGAAATTGACGATAAAAGATGCTAATGGAAACTATACACAATTAGGATACGTGCCATGGTGGGGTCAAGGATCACATTGGGTTTCTGTAACGTATTTATTTGGTGGGAAAATGGTTAACAGCAATGGTAATATAACACCTAATGATCCTAATATTGTAAAATCACTACAATGGATAGTTGGATATGCACAAAAATATGGTTATGATAAAGTAAATCAAATGGCAAATCAATTGAAATTGAATACAGATCCGTTCTATGCAGGAAGAGTGGCCATGAGGTATAGTGGAAGCTATGAGATACCTAATTTGATTAAACCAGATAATAATATATCTTTTGAATGGGATTTTGCTCCTTTACCGACTACAGGTGTTGGTGACTATTCACCTGCATGGGGTGGTGGAGCTGCCGTGGCGATACCTAAAGGTGCAAAACATAGGGATGCAGCATGGGAATTCATTAAGTTTATAACTGGCAAAGAAGGGCAGGAAATGTTGATGTCTAGTACCCTGTCAATATTGGGTGACCTTTCACCGTTGCCATCTGTTAATAAAGAATTTGAGAATAAGTTAGATCCGCATTATAAAAAATTAATAGATGACATATTCCCAAAGACTAATCCTGTGCCTGCCACACCGGTAACGGGGACATTGGCTGGTTTTATGGGCGAGGCTATAAATAATGCGCTGCAAGGCAAAGGAGATCCCAAGGCATTACTGGATGACGTAAAGAAAAAGATAGATGCTGAATTAGCAAAACCCATATATGAGAGATGATAATGAATATTTTAAGATGAATCTTTGCATGGTAAGCCTGACCTGTTCGGGTTTACCTTACGAGTTGGAGGATGTTACCATGATTGATGGAGGTGGCAGTTTTGGGACTTATTAGAATATAATCATGTATGTTATGAGAAGAATAGAGAGATCGGGTATAGTAAAATAACTTAATTTCGAAAGGGATATCAAGTCAATAAATTTATTAAATATTTTTTAATAATAATTCAAAATGAATATTTAAAGAGGGGGTTACAATGATGTCAAATGTAAGAAGGCTTTTTAGCATTATTATGATTATTGCGATGATAGGTGCATTATTGCTTTCGGGATGTGGCAGCAAAAACACAAAGCAGACGACATCAAGTGGTGAAAAGAATAAAAGCTCTCAAGGCGCTTCACAGGAGACCAAAAACACCAATACGAGTGAAGTAACTGAGGTGACTTTCTGGCATTCTGATTGGGGCGTTAATTACATGAATCACCTTAAAGCAACTCTTGTGGATACCTTTAATAAAACACACAAGAATGTTCAGGTAAAGTTGGTCATTATGCCCAATGGCGATGGGGTTACAGGTTTTGACAAAAAGATCACGGCTGCTATTGCAGGTGGAAGCCCTCCGGATGTGCTGTATATTGATAGGTTTGCTGTTGGAGAATGGGCAGCAAAGGGTCTTATTGAGGATATATCCGATCTCGTGAAAAGGGATGGCATAAATGCTGATGATTACTATAAAGCGTGTTGGGATGAAACTATATTTAACGGTAAACAGTATGCCATGCCATATATCACCGATGCTCGTGGGCTTTTCTACAATAAGACGCTTTTTAAGAAGGCGGGCTTGGATCCTAGCAGTCCTCCCAAGACTATAGATGAACTGGATCAGATGGCTGAGAAATTGACGGTGAAAGACGCTAATGGAAATTATACACAACTGGGATACGTGCCATGGTGGGATCAATCAGGTGGATCAATATATGATATTGGTTTTCGCTTTGGTGGTAAATTTATTGATGATAAAGGGAATCTTACGCCCAATGATCCTAATCTCGTGAAGGCCTTGGAGTGGGCAGTAGGGTACGCTAAAAAATATGGTTATGACAAGGTAAATCAAATGCCAGGTCAACTGAAATTAACAAGAGATGCATTTTCATCGGGAAGATTAGCAATGATGTATAATGGCAATTTTGCTATACCTTCACTGGTGGATCCTAAAAATAAAGTGTCTTTTGAGTGGGATACGGCTCCTTTCCCGACCGTCCCTGGCGTGGACTCAGCTTCATGGGGTGGTGGATTTTCCATGGCGATACCTAAAGGCGCAAAACATAGGGATGCAGCGTGGGAATTTATTAAATGGGCTACCGGTAAAGAAGGCCAGATGTCGGTACTGAAAAATTTTGATGCTAATGGCAATCAGCTCTCAGCTATGCCTTCGGTGAATGAAGCTTATGTAAACAATTGGGATCCCAGATATCAGGTATTTGTGAAAGAATTGCTTCCAAAGAATCACTATAGGCCTGTTACACCAGTGGGGCAGACCTTATGGAATTTATTGTGGGATGCGAAAGAAAAGGCTTATCAAGGCAAAGGCGATCCCAAGGCATTACTGGATGACGTAAAGAAAAAGATAGATGCTGAATTGGCAAAGCCCATATACGAGAGATGATAATGAGCTGATATAAATAAATGGTAAGCCTGACTTGTTCAGGCTTACCATTATCCATTAGAGGAGAGGTGAATTAGATGGGGGTTCAAACCAAGGGAAATATTTTGATACCTGCATGGAAGGTTAATTTTCGCCACATGCTAAAAGAGGCTAATAGAAATAAAGCAGGATACTTTTTTTTAGCACCGTTTTTGATCCTGTTTATCGTTTTTACGGTATTGCCTGTTTTTGATGCCATGAGACTGAGTTTTACCTACTACAATCTCCTCCAGCCTGCCCGCTGGATTGGCATAACCAATTATAAGCTGCTGTTTACTGACGATGACGTATTTTTGATCGCATTAAAGAATACGTTTTTGTTTTCACTGATCGTGGGTCCCATAGGTTATCTGCTGTCCTTTGTAATGGCATGGGTCATAAACCAGCTGAAGTTCAAGACGGGTTTTGCTCTGGCGTTTTATGCGCCTTCTATCACCAGCGGTATAGCGATGTCTACTGTATGGCTTTATTTCTTTTCTAACGATAGATACGGTTTTATCAACAATATTTTGATGAATTTGGGAATTATAACAGAGCCCATTATGTGGACTACAAATCCAAAAACCATCCTGCCCGTGGTCATGATTATATCTCTGTGGATGAGTATGGGTACAGGATTTTTGGTGTTTTTAGCAGGATTACAAAATGTACCTCAGGAACTGTATGAAGCAGGGATAATAGATGGTATAAAAAGTCGTTTTCAGGAACTGTGGTTTATTACACTGCCTATGATGAAACCTCAATTACTCTTTGGCGCCGTCAACGCCATTGTGGGTTCTTTTGGCGTTTTTGATATTGCCGTATCTGTGGCGGGAATGCCCAGCCCTGATTACGCAGCTCACACCATTGTGGCTCATTTGTTTGATTATGCGTTTATAAGGTTTGAAATGGGATATGCTTCAGCTATAGCTATGTTTCTGTTTATAGTTACCTTCTTGCTGGGCCGAATTTGCATGAGAGTATTCTCATCTAAAGATGAACTGTGAAGGCATATGGGAAAGGAGTGAGATGTATGTTTCGCAAACCAAGACTTACACCGGGATGGGTATTTACGTATATTTTCATGGGCGCACTGGTTTGTTTTACGATGTTGCCTATTGTTTACATGATTTCAACTGCTTTTAAACCCATGGACGAACTCTTTTTGTTCCCTCCTGAATTTTTTGTGCGAAGGCCTACGTTGAGGAATTTTTACGATCTTCTTACGGCTTTGAGCAGCTTTACAGTGCCATTTTCCAGGTATTTGTTCAACAGTCTTTTTACAACTACAGCAACAGTGCTGGGAACCCTTATAATAAGTAGTTTTGGTGCTTATGCACTATCAAAATTTAAGCTTCCAGGTGCCAACACTATGTTTAATATCATTATTGCAGCCCTTATGTTCTCGCCACAGGTTACGCAGATACCTACATATCTTTTGATATCCAAAATGGGGCTTGTAAATACATACTGGGCTTTAATCCTTCCAAAAATCGCTGTGGCCTACAATATATTCTTAATGAAACAATTTATCGACCAGATTCCTGATTCATTAATAGAAGCAGCCCGCATAGATGGCGCTAACGAATGGGAGATATTCTGGAAGGTGGTTATGCCTACATGCAAACCGGCATGGTCTACCCTTATTGTGTTTTCTTTCGTGTCCAACTGGAACGATTATTTCAGCCCGCTGGTATTTACCACATCGGAACAGATGAAAAATCTGACACTGGCTATCCAGACTATAGGTACAAGCATAGCCCGATCGGGTGCTATGGCTGCAGCTACGTTTTTAATGACTATGCCTACAATCATCATATTTGTGATCATGCAGAAAAAGGTTATGGATACAATGATATACTCAGGTATAAAGTCCTGACGGATGGGAGGGCAATTTATGTTGCATATTAAAAAAATGTGGGCATTTATTGTTATAGTTTTTACATTGATTTCTGCTGCTTTGCCTGCTTATGCTGAAGATATTGACTACACGCTGAATCTGGATGGCAGAAGAGTGCCTATACCTAAAGCCTATGACGTACAGAGCGTTATCATTAACCTCGATGGCGGGGCTGTGGGTTTTAATAAACCGGAAGACATTTTTGTGGATCAGAACGGGATTTTATATGTGGCAGATACAGGAAATAACAGAATTGTAAAACTGGAAAAAGACGGGTATGTCCTTGGTGTATTTAAGGGGCCAAAAGATAAGCCATTTAATGGGCCTAAAGGCGTTTTTGTTAATAAAAACGGTGATATATTTGTGGCTGATACAGGCAATGGCCGTATTGTTCATCTAGATCCAAATGGCAATTTTGTCGAAGAATTTGTCAGACCTGCTTCGAAATTACTGGACAACAAATATCCCTTTAAACCCAGGAAAGTGGTGGTGGACGCAAGAGGTTACCTTAATGTATTAAATGAAAATGACTACCACGGCGTGATAACTATTGATGGCCTCAATAATTTCAGGGGTTATGTGGGAACAAATAAGGTGGCGTTTAGTTTAATAAATACCCTTGTTAGATTCTTTGCGACGCCGGAACAAAAGGCGCAGCTATCAAAGGTGGTCCCTCCATATTTTACAGATATCTTTTTAGATGATGAAGGATATATGTATACCACAACGGTTTTAAGCAACAGTGATCAGATTAAAAAGATAAATGCGCTGGGCGTAAACACCTTCGTCACAGGTAAATCTTTTGGTGAGGACTGGTTACCTGAATCATGGACACAGAACACGCCGTATTTTACAGGTATAACAGTTGATGACAAAAAGGTTATAAGCGCAGTAGACGCATCGGCCAGAAGAATTTATCAGTATGATCAAGAGGGAAATCTTTTATGTGTTTTCGGCGGTCAGGGTGAGAGAAGAGGACTTTTTGAGTATCCCTCAGCGATAGATGTCGACAAAGATGGTTTACTCTATGTATTGGATAGGGATCGAAACAATATACAGATATTTCAACCAACAAGGTTTATGAGTATGGTACATAATGCAGTAGAGATGTATTATAATGGCAAATATCAGCAAGCGGCAACGCTGTGGAGGGATGTCCTGAAGATAGATTCCAATTATTTGCTGGCTCACAGGCAGATAGGAAAGGCTTTGTATAAAGAAGGGAAGTGGCGGGAAAGCATGAAAGAATATCTAAAAGGGGAGGATAAAGCCGGTTATTCACTGGCGTTTGATGAGTACCGCCATCAGATATATAGGCAATACTTTGGATGGGTCGTATTGATTGTTGTTTTATTAATCTACCTCATATTAAAAGCTGTGGCAATACTCAGAAGGAAAGCCAATATGATCATAGGAGGGAGGATCAGGAATTGAGATTTGCACAAAACGTGCTGGTAATGCTATTTTTCCCTACAGAAGGCTATTTTAGGTTAAAAAAAGGCGTAAATTATATTGAAGCATTTATTCTATACGCTTTAGTATGTATTGTAAGGATTGCACAGATTTTTATTACACATTATCCGCTGGCGTCGATACTTCCTAGAGAGGCCAATTTTTATCTGGAAATAGTCCGCATGCTATTGCCGCTTATTTCCTGGGTAATTGCGTGTTATGCCTTGACGACCATAATGAATGGCGAATCCCATATAGGTGAGGTGTTTGTGGCTACAGCTTATTCCATGTTGCCATATATAATACTTACAATACCCGTTAGCATATTATCACACGTTATGAGTACTACAGATGCCGGGTTATATACTTTTTTACAGGAAGTTATCTGGGCATGGGTTTTAATATTGTTTTTTATGCAGGTAAGGGATCTTAATGACTACAGCTTTATAGATACGCTTAAGATTTGTATTCTTGCTTTGTTTAGTATGCTGATACTGTGGGCGGTGGGTGGACTGTTTTATGTGCTTACGAGAAATATATATGAGTTTTTGCTGCAGATATTTATGGAAATAAAGATACTCACGTTAAGTTGACGCGAGGGGGGAGAAAAGTGAAAAGATTATTGATGATTTTAATATCTTTGTTACTGATTATAACAGTGAATTCCTTTGGCATAGAGGCTATAGCGGAACCAACTACGCAGGAAAATCTACAGAAAGGAACTGTGGTTAATAAAATACCTGATGGTTATAACCTGGTTGCGGAGTCATCTAACATTGCCTTTTATTTCAGGAATACCGATGGAGGAATTTTGCTTAAAGATAAGAGGAATGGATATATATGGGGATTTCCTCAGAATTTAAAAGACAGCGATGTGAATGGAAATAAATATATACTGAAAAACACCCAGTCGGCTTTTAATATCACATATGCTGATCCGGCGGCCAGGACTCTTGATATCATGCCTGCCAGTGTAGCGACTGAAAAAGTTGTAATCACATCCCAACCTATAGATAACGGCGTAAAAGTGACTTATGATATGGTAGATCAAAAATTCAAAATCACTATAGAATACAAGCTTGAAGGAGACGATTTTATCGTAAACATACCGGCCAGGGATATAAAAGAATACGGAAATTTAAGGTTGGTGACATTAGAGCTTTTGCCTTATTTTGGGGCGGCGACGGATAGAGATAAGGGTTATGCTTTTTATCCTGATGGGAGTGGGGCTATTTCATACTTTAAGTCGACACATCCTGTGTACTTTAAGAATTATCAGGGAGACATCTATGGCGCTGATGATATAAATTTAAACGAGAATAAATACAATAAGGCTGAAGTTGCTATGCTGCCCGTATTTGGGTTAAAAAATGGTGATAATGCTTTTATGGGCATTGTTACAAAAGGCGAATATGATGCTACAATAAATTACTCTCCCAGCGGGTATCAGGTTAATTTAAACAGGGTATCGGTAGAATTTACCTACAGGCGAAGCTACCAGGGCGCGCTTCAAAACGGTTCACTGACCCAGAAGTTAGAGCCACATATGCTAAAAATCGACCGAAGCGTCACATATAAATTTTTAACAGGGCCGTATGCTAATTATAGCGGTATGGCTAATGCTTACAGGCAATATCTGATAGATCATCATGAGCTAAGACAGGTAATCAAAAAAGGTGACAATATGCCGCTGGGTTTGGATCTGTTTATGGGTATAGAGGAACATCAATTATTGAGGAATAAATTTATACCTATGACTACATTTGATCAGGCAGACACTATTCTAAAAGATATAAGGGAAAGGGGTGTAAGTGATGTACAGGTAAACCTTGTGGGCTGGAATGCTAGGGGTTATCTATCCTATCCTCTGCATTTTCCTGTGAATGGCGCGTTGGGTGGAACAGAGGGGTTAAAAAGGCTTATTAGCGATGTATATAAAATGGGAATAAAGATATCATTACAGGATAATTACGTAGATATATATGCAGATTACAGAGGATTTTCGCGAAAGAATATTGCGTATCAGGCAAATAAATTTTTACCTGTTACCAATATATGGAATAACAGATTTTTAGAGAGCGCCGGATATGTTTATGATTATTTTAATTACAGTATATTTCCTGATTTATTGAGGCTTAAAGTGAATGGCATTACCTTTGAACGTTTTGGAAACTTTCTTTTCTATGATTTTAACGATAGATATCCTTCTACACGAACTCAGACGGCCAGTTATTGGATGAAGATGGTAAATAAAGTCAGAGAAAAGCTGGGTTTTGCAGCCATAAAAGGTGGAAACGCTTATGTTTTAAAGTACGCTGATAGGCTCTATGACATACCAGAAAAAGATTCAGGATATTTTTTCAGCGACGAAGCCGTTCCTTTCTATCAGATGGTAGTGCATGGCTCCATACCTTACTCAGGTACACCTATTAATATGTTCTATGATCCTAAAGCACAACTGTTAAAGCTGGTGGAATACGGCTATATGCCTTATTATCAACTGACGTATAGGTCGTCCAATGAAATGATGTATACAGACTATAATGAGTTATTTAGCTCACAGTACACCGATTGGGTGGCTCATGCGGAAAAGTATTACAAGAAAATGAATGAGGACCTTAAACCATTATGGTCGGAATATATGGTTGACCATAAGAAGGTTAACGATTATTTGTATGTTACCACGTACAGCAATGGTGCAAAGGTATATGTAAACTATAGCGAAAACGACGTTGAGGTGGATGGCCGTACTATTAAAGGGTATGATTACCTGGTAGTTGGAGGTGGCATGTGATGAAGATTAAGAAGATGGGGCTGGAAAAAAGGAAGGTTTTAGATGGATATTTCTTTATATCGCCATGGTTGGCCGGATTTATCCTTTTTTCCTTGTATCCTCTTCTACACACGGCGTGGCTGAGTTTTTGCGAGGTACAGGGAGTTTCCAACTTGAGGGTAAAGTTTACGGGAATCTCCAATTATATAAACGCCTTTGTGGTGGATGTAAATTTCTTGCCGCGGTTTTTGACCATCATAAACGATACCATAATAAATACTGTATTGATAATAATATTTTCTCTTTTTATTGCAATATTGTTAAATTATAACATAAGGGCGAAAGGATTTTTTAGAGGTGTATTCTTTTTACCTGTTATTCTTGGAACAGGTTACGTTATGCAACAGCTGCTTTACGGCGGTGTAAACAATACGGTGATGGTAAACGGCATAGGCATACCTCAGCAGATATTTATTTATCTGGGCCCCACTGCCACAAACATTGTCAACGCCTTTTTGAGCAGGTTAACGCTTATATTCTGGCGCTCGGGTGTTCAGATTGTGCTGTTTTTGGCAGGATTACAGGGT
Organism: Caldanaerobius fijiensis DSM 17918; assembly: GCF_900129075.1. Taxonomy (NCBI): domain Bacteria; kingdom Bacillati; phylum Bacillota; class Clostridia; order Thermoanaerobacterales; family Thermoanaerobacteraceae; genus Caldanaerobius; species Caldanaerobius fijiensis. The sequence goes on along the minus strand of NZ_FQVH01000006.1, from coordinate 18,479 downwards.
ATATCAGATAATTTGTATGAGGCAGCCAGATGTGATGGTGCAACAGAATGGGAGTCGTTCTGGAAAATAACATTGCCTTTGATTTCACCTGTTATATTGATAAATATAATTTTTACAATTATCGATTCATTTACGGACATAAATAATAACATAATGCAATATATTAATGAAGTTGCGTTCAGTAAATTGGAATTAGGTTATGCAGCCGCGCTGGGCTTTTTGTACTTTGTTTTCATATTCATCGTTATTGCCATCGTCTTTATCGTCAGTTCAAGACATGTATTCTATGCCGGTGAGCGTTAAGGGGGGATACAGGTGAGAAAGATAGGTTTGATCATACTTATAATTGCTTTTGCTTTTAATTCGGTATTTACACAAGCCGTTAAGGCTGATACATCTGATACTGGTGTTCCACTTAGAGAAAAGAATCTGAAAAACAATGATATGCCAAAGGTTGACTACGATGTCAAAGTGGCTAATCTTCCATTTTATGAGCAGGTGTTAAAAGGTTATCAAAAGGGCAGTTATAAGGATACCGATGGTATAGATATAGTTTTAAGACCCGATGAGGCTAAATCTTCTAATGGAGGATCGCTACCTATAAAAAACGACATAGGCGGTAATGCAAAACCAGCTCTTGTATGGGACGATTCTGTTAAGTGGTTTGAATGGACTTTTGATGTGCCTGAAGATGGTTTGTATCAATTATACATGCGCTATTATCCATTAAAAGGCAAGAGAAGCCCTATTGTGAGAAAATTGATCGTCGATGGTGTTGTACCTTTTCAAGAGGCATTAAATGTTTCTTTTGAAAGGCTTTGGGTTGATAAAGGAAAACCTGTGAGGGATAGCAACGGCGATGATATAAGGCCATTACAGGAAGAAAAAACCATGTGGAATTACGAAGGTTTTAGCGACTCTAAAGGATTTTATCCCGAGCCATTCAGGTTGTATTTTTCTAAAGGTAAACACACCATAAGGCTTGAATATGTGAGTGAACCCGTTGCCATAGATAGCATTGAGGTAAAGTCACCCGAGAATATTCCTTCATATGATGAAGTTTTAAATCAATATAAAGCTATGGGATATAAAGAGGTGAAGGATGCAGAGGTAAAGTTCCAGGCGGAGTTTCCGGTTTTAAAATCTGATCCGACCATAAGAGCTGAGAGCAACAGTGATCCTTCTGTGGAACCGGCAGCTAATGGTGATTTTATATTGAACGTATTTGGCGATTGGAACTGGCGCCGTGGCAATCAATGGGCGGAATGGAAATTTAATGTACCACAAGATGGTCTCTACAAAATATCTTTCAAGGTAGGCCAATGGTGGGGAGATGGTTTACCATCTTATAGGCAGGTTGCCATTGATGGCAAAGTGCCATTTAAGGAGCTGGAGGAGTATCCTTTTAAATACCAGAGGGATTGGCGCATGGAAACATTGTCGGATAAAAATGGGAAACCGTATTTGTTTTACCTTACCAAGGGTGAACATACTTTAAGGTTGACAGATAAAGTGGGTCCCATGAGTGAAGTGGTGAATGCCATGTCGGATCTGGCTTTGAGGCTTTCAAAAATGATAAGAGAGATCATAATGGTTACAGGAGCCAGGCCTGATCCTAATTTTGAGTATGAGCTGGATAAAAAGGTACCGGGCCTTATGGATGAATTCAAGGATATGTCTAAGGATATAGAGGCGCAGATGAAATATATAACAAATATATCTGGCCAGAGGCCCAGTGTATACTATAGTTTTAAGTCAATTAAGAAGAGCATTGATGAGATGATAAGGAATCCTGACCTCATATCCCGAAGGCTAAATGATTTAAATAATGCCCAGACCAGTTTTGGTCAGTGGATGCTGGATCTGCAAAATGAACCATTGGTGATTGACTATTTTATAGTGTCATCGCCGGATAAAAGTATTCCGACGGGCAGATCTAACTTTTTGCAGAAGGTTGGGGCTACATGGTACAATTTTTTGAAGTCATTTTACAAAGATTATAATAGCGTCGGAAGCAGTACTACAACGGGCAAAAAAACTATAAAGGTATGGGTCGCCATGGGACGTGAATGGGCAGAGATATTGAGAGATATGGCTGATAACGAATTTACTCCTAAGACCGGGATAAAGGTCCAGATAAATACATTCCCAGCAGGCCAGTTAAATGCCGGCGCCGTAAACGTCATACTCCTTGCTATAAATTCAGGCAAGGCTCCTGATGTGGCCATAGGTGTTGATTCACAGTCACCGGTGGAGTTTGCCATCAGGGGTGCGACGGCAGATTTGAGCAAATTTCCGGATTTTAAGGATGTAGCCAAGTGGTTTGTAAACGGCGCCTTTATTCCCTTTGAATACAGGGGTGGAATTTATGCCATTCCATGTACTCAGGATTTTAACGTATTGTTTTATAGAAAAGATATATTAAGTGAATTAAAGCTGGGAATACCTCAAACGTGGGATGACATATACTCAGAGTTGCCCATTTTGCAGCAGCATGGGATGGAATTCTATTATCCACCTGTACTGGATCCGTTTTTATTCCAGTATGGTGGTGATTACTACACTGAAGATTACATGAGATCGGCTCTTGATACATCTGAAGCTTATATGGCGTTTAAAGAATGGACAGAGCTATATACCAACTTTAAGATACCTATGGCTGCCAATTTCTTTAACAGGTTCAGAACCGGTGAGATGCCGTTGGGAGTTGGAGGTTACAACGAATACGTGATGTTTACTGTTGCAGCACCGGAGCTTACAGGCCGATGGGGAATTGCGCCATTTCCGGGGCACAGGATGCCTGATGCAACCATAAACAGGAGGACAGGTAGTTTTGGTACCACCAACATAATACTCCAGCAGTCTAAAAATAAACGGGAAGCGTGGGAATTTTTGAAGTGGTGGATGAGTGAAGATGTACAGTCAAGATTTGGAGAAAATGTTGAAGCAATTGTAGGCGTTGGCGCCAGATGGAACAGTGCGAATGTAGCAGCTTTTAAGAGCATGCCGTGGAAACAGGAAGATTTAAATGTAATATTAGAACAATGGAAACAATTTAAAGTTCAGCCGGTGGTTTTGGGAGGTTACTTTACAGGGCGATATGTAGGGTTTGCCTGGAATAACGTGGTGCTGGGCGGTATGAAGATCAGGGATGCACTGGAGGATGCTGTTAAACAGATAAACAAAGAAATGAAAGCGAAACAGGAGGAATTTAGTGTAAAGCCTTGAGAGGTACCTTTTTTGGTACCTCTTTTTGTGATATAATATACAAATAAAATAGAAAAGGTGTAAAGGGGAGAACAGTGAGTAAGATTGGGATAATGGGAGGAACCTTTGACCCGATTCACTATGGTCATTTGGTTACTGCTGAAGCTGTTAGAGATGAGTTTAATTTAGATAAGGTTATATTTGTTCCTGCCGGCAATCCGCCGCACAAGAAGGCTCGTAAGGTGACGGCAGGTCAACACAGGTATATGATGACGATACTTGCTACTATATCAAATCCGAAGTTTGAGGTATCAACTATCGAATTGACAAAAAAAGGCTATACCTATACCATCGATACCATGCGAGAATTTAAAGAGATGCTGCCTGATTCCACATTTTATTTTATAACGGGTGCTGATGCTGTGCTGGAGATACTAAAATGGAAGGATTCAGAGGAATTGCTTAAGATATGTGAATTCGTAGCAGCAACGCGACCGGGATTTGATATAAGTGAATTGGAGAAAGAGCTGGATTTTATAAAAGAAAAACATAATAAGATTATATATAAACTGGAAGTGCCGTCATTGGCCATATCTTCCACTGATATAAGGCGAAGGGTATCTGAGGGTAGATCTATAAAATATTTGTTGCCTGAACCGGTGGAAAGGTATATTTATAAAAATGGATTATATAAAGACAATTGAGGTGAAAGCGTGTTATCAGAACAAGAGATATCTCAACGATTAGAGCATATGTTAACACCCAAAAGATATAGGCATTCGTTGGGAGTGCAAGCTACAGCTGTAGAACTGGCATCTTTGTATGGAGCAGATGTATATAAGGCATCTATTGCTGGATTGATACATGACTGTGCAAAGGATCTCGATGCTGACCAGATTCATGCTCTTATTAAGAAGTATGGGTTAGCACTGGACGACATATATTTGAATCAATTGGAATTGGTACATGCACCATTAGGAGCTGCGCTCGCTAAAGATCTGTTTGATGTCCAGGATGAGGATATATTAAACGCTGTAAGGTATCATACCACAGGAAGAGTTGATATGAATTTGCTAGAAAAAATAATATATTTATCGGATTATATAGAACCTGGCAGAAATTTTGATGGCGTAAATGAAATAAGACAGGAAGCAAAGCAGGATCTAGATAAAGCGGTTATAATGGCTATGGATAGTACTATTATTTATGTTATCAAGAAGAAAGGACTTATACATACCAATACGATTGACGCCAGAAATAAGTTGCTGTGTAAAATAAGAGAAAGGCGGGGATAGGCATGAGAAAATTATTAAAATATTTTATTATGTTGCTGCTTTTATCAGTACTTGTTATTGGTACAGGAAGTTATGTATATTTGCATAATATCTCCGACATAAACAATACATCGGCATTTAACGATAACAACGACAGTAAATTGACTCGGACAAAATCGTCTCCAAAAAGAGATAAAAAGTTAAATATATTGATATTAGGTGTTGACCATGCATCTAAAGGTGATACGGGCAGATCAGATACCTTGATTTTTGTATCTTACGATCCTTTAACGAGAAGGGCGACGCTTATTTCGATTCCAAGGGATACCAGAATATTATTGGATAAATATGGGTATCAGAAGATAAATGCGGCATATGCATATTACGGTCCTGATGGATCGGTTCAGGAAGTATCTAAAGTTTTAGGAGTGCCTATAGATTATTATGTTCTTATAGATTTTCAGGGGTTTAAAAAGCTTATTGATGATTTGGGTGGAATTGATTTTGATGTACCGGTTGATATGAATTATGATGATCCTGCTCAGAATCTGCATATTCATTTGAAGAAAGGAATGCAGCATCTTAATGGAGATCAAGCTCTGGGTCTGGTTCGTTTCAGGTATGGATATGCAGATGCTGATTTGGGAAGGATAAAGACACAGCAAAAGTTTTTGAAAACTTTGTTTGACAAGATCGTTAGTCCCTCATCTATTTTTAAAGTTGGGTCTATATATGATGTCTTAACACACTACGTGAAGACAAATATGCCTGCAATGACGATTTTGAGCTATGTAGATGACTTATTTAAGGTAAATAAGAATGATATAAAAATGGAGACGCTTCCAGGTGAACCTAAATACATTGATGGGATATCTTATTATATTTATGATGAAGTTAAAACTGAAGAGATGATGGCTAATTTAAATAAATTACAGGATGACAGCGATGTAGCTTCTAGTAGCAGTAGCACTGACGTAAATCCTTCAAATATTAAGGTAGAGGTATTAAATGGAGGAGGAATAAATGGTGCAGCGACGTCTGTAGCTAGATTACTAGAAAAATATGGTTATGATGTTATTAACATTGCCAATGCTGAAAATATGAACTATAGAACAACGCAGATTATCAATAGAACACAAAATAAAGCAGTTGCTGAAAGCATAAAGGCTTATATTAAAAATTCTGTTGTTATAGATGAAAATCCTACAAGCAATAAGCCTGATGTAACAATTATAGTTGGCAGTGATTATAATAGCAATTAAGGGAGGTATTTATGTTAAAACAGATTGTAAAAGTGTTAGATGACAAAAAATCTATAGATATATGTGTGCTTAAAATCGATAGAATATCAACGATTGCTGATTATTTCGTTATATGTAGTGGCACATCTGTTACTCATACTAAAGCTATTGCAGACGAGCTTGAGGAGAAAATGCGTGAGAGTGGTCTGGAATTATTGCACAAAGAGGGTTATGATTTTGGAAAATGGATTTTGATGGATTACGGTTCTGTTATTGTTCATATATTCACAAAAGAGGAAAGAAATTTTTACGATTTGGAGCGTATTTGGGCTGATGCCGAAAAAATAGGTGTTGACAATTTGCTACAAGTAAATTATAATAACACTTAAAAAAGTTGAAATATATGCTCAGAGGAGTAGTAGCAGGTAAGGGCTTGAGAGAGCTGGTGGTCGGTGCAAACCAGTGCAGATATCCTGTGAACTCGCCTCATGAAAATGGGCATTATCCGATTTTATATCGGATATAAGGTAAAAGAGAGGGCTTATAAGCTAAAAGAGGGCTTATAGCCAATTAGGGTGGTACCGCGAGACCTCTCGTCCCTAAACTGGGGTGAGAGGTTTTTTATTAACGAGATAAATATCATGTGTGAAGGAGGCATTGTATGGATAGCTATAATTTTAAAGAAATTGAAGCTAAATGGCAAAGGTATTGGGATGAATATCAGCTAAATAAGACAGCAGAGGATGATAAAAAGCCAGAGTTTTACATGCTAGAAATGTTTCCATATCCTTCTGGAAACCTACATATGGGACATGTAAGAAATTATTCTATAGGTGATGTTATAGCTCGATTTAAGCGCATGAATGGATACAATGTGTTGCATCCCATGGGATGGGATGCATTTGGCCTTCCAGCCGAAAATGCTGCGATTAAACATGGCATACATCCAAGTAAGTGGACATGGGATAATATCAATAACATGAGAAGGCAGTTAAGGCAGTTGGGCATTAGCTATGATTGGGATAGAGAAGTAGCTACGTGTCATCCAGACTATTATAAGTGGACCGAGTGGATGTTTTTGCAGTTTTATAAAAACGGGCTAGCGTATCGCAAAAAGGCTTATGCCAATTGGTGCCCTTCATGTAAGACGGTATTAGCCAACGAACAGGTAGTGGATGGCAGATGTGAACGCTGTGGTGCAGAAGTCAGCAAAAAAAATCTCGAACAATGGTTTTTTAGAATTACCAAGTACGCTGAGAGGCTTTTAAACGATATTGAAAGGTTAGAGGGCTGGCCTGAAAAAGTAAAAATTATGCAGAAAAATTGGATAGGCAAAAGTGAAGGTGCTGAACTTTTATTTAAGGTTGATGGTACCGACGATGTTATTCCGATATTTACTACTAGACCGGATACCATATACGGCGTAACATATATTGTACTGGCGCCAGAACATCATCTGGTTGAGACTTTGACAAAAGGAACACCTTATGAGGCGATTGTAAAGGAATTTATTGAAAAAGTACACAGGATGAGCGAGATCGAGCGCACATCCACTGAAACAGAAAAAGAAGGTATATATATTGGGGCACATGCTATCAATCCAGTAAATGGTGAAAAGGTACCTATATGGATTGCTAATTATGTATTATTAGATTATGGTACGGGTGCGGTTATGGGTGTACCGGCTCATGATGAAAGAGATTTTCAATTTGCTAAAAAGTATGGTTTACCGATAAAGGTAGTTATAACTCCTGAAGGGGAGACATTAGATCCTGAAAAAATGGATAAGGCTTATGTGGAACCTGGTATCATGGTAAATTCTGGGGAATTTAATGGACTAAAAAGTCAGGATATGATAAAAGAAATTATAAGGTTTGTTGAAGAAAAAGGGTTGGGTAAGCGCAAAGTAAATTATCGATTGAGGGATTGGTTAATATCCCGGCAGAGATATTGGGGAGCGCCTATACCTATTATTTATTGTGAAAAATGTGGAACTGTACCTGTGCCAGAGGATCAATTACCTGTTATGTTACCTACTGATGTAGAATTTACAGGGCAGGGAGAATCGCCTCTAGCTGAATGTTCATCTTTTGTGAATACGACGTGTCCCGTTTGCGGTGGGCCGGCTAAAAGGGAAACAGATACAATGGATACTTTCATATGTTCTTCATGGTATTTTTTCAGGTATACGGATCCTCACAACAGTGAAAAGCCTTTTGCCAAAGAAAAGGCAGCGCATTGGATGCCTGTGGATCAATACGTGGGTGGTGTAGAACATGCTATATTGCACCTTTTGTATTCTAGATTTTTTACAAAGGTTTTGTATGATTTAGGGTATTCGCCGGTGGATGAACCATTTGTAAATCTTTTAACGCAAGGAATGGTTTTAAAAGATGGCTCTAAGATGTCAAAGTCAAAAGGCAATGTAGTAAGCCCAGAAGAGATTGTAGATAAATATGGAGCTGATACGGCAAGATTGTTTATACTGTTTGCAGCACCACCGGAAAGGGATCTAGAGTGGAGTGATCAAGGCGTTGAAGGATGCTATAGGTTTTTAAACAGGGTTTGGCGGGTAGTAGGTGAATTGTTACCTTTATACCACACGGGACCTCGTGTGTTCACTAATTTAAGTCCTGCGGATAAAGAACTTAGGTATTCTACCAATTATACTATAAAAAAGGTTACAGAGGACATAAGTACCAGGTTTAACTTTAACACCGCTGTCAGCGCTATTATGGAAATGGTAAATGCTCTTTATCAATATGCTGATTTGAGCGATGAATACAAAAACCCTGATGTCGTAAGCGAGGCATTGGATAGCCTCGTCATAATGCTTGCGCCATTTGCTCCACATATAACTGAAGAATTGTGGCATAGGATGGGCCATAATGAGAGTGTACACCTTATGAAATGGCCCAGGTATGATGAAAATGCATTGATAAGAAATGAGGTGGAATTGGTAGTACAGGTAAATGGTAAGGTAAGAGATAAAATCATAGTTCCAAGAGATGAGAGCGATGAGGTCATAAAGAAAATGGCTCAGAATACAGAAAAGGTAAAGGCATTTATTGACGGCAAAAGCATAGTAAAGGTTATATACGTAAAGGACAAATTAGTTAATATTGTAGTCAAGGAGGTGTAATATGGCTGAAAATATCCACCCCCTTTTAAAAAACTTAATACCTCTTGCAGAAGGAATCGCTAAGACTTTTGGCAAAAATTGCGAGGTATCCATATATGATATATCAAATCCCCAGCGTTCTATTGTGGCCATTTTTAATGGCCACGTCACGGGGAAAGATGTTGGCGATCCTATGCCTGATGTTGTTTTGAGGTCTATAAGTGAAGGAACTTTGGGAAAAGATAGGATAAATATTAGCAGCAAAAGTAGTGATGGCAAGATACTAAAATCATCTTATATTTTTATAAGAGATGAAAGAGATAAAGTCATTGGAACTCTATGCATTAATTACGATATATCAGAATTTGTGATGTTTGATAGTATAATAAAAGATTTTTGTCAGACAGAAAGTAAAAATCAGATAGAATATATGGCAGAAACAACCGATAGCAATGTCAATGATGTGCTCGCTAATATCGTAGATAATACATTAAAAAATTTTGGGAAGCCAGTGAATTTTATGACAAAAGATGAAAAAGTATATATCGTTAAACTTCTGGATTCTAAAGGTATTTTCTTGATAAAAGGTGCAATTGATTATGTAGCCAAAGTTTTATGTGTATCAAGGTATACCATATATAATTATTTAGATGAAGTTCGTGCCAGCAGCGAAAGTTTTTGAAAGCCCGCATTCTGGGCTTTTTTTGTTGACGCTGTTTGTAATTTTATAATATAATTTAGGTGTAGGTAAATGGAGGTGATCCCTTGAGTGAATTGAGAGAAATAGGAGAAATACTAAAAACCAAGCGACTGGAAAAGAATATTAGTATATCAGATGTCCAGGAATTCACGAAAATTAAATCTTATTATATAAAGGCTATAGAAGATGGTGAAGAAGATAAGTTACCTGACCCTGTATATATTAGAGGATTTATTAGAAGTTATGCGGAAATGTTGGGATTAAATGGTGAAGTGCTTTTGCAGGACTTAAAGCTTAACAAGACCAGAGAATATAATGTTTCTGCTATGATTAAAGAAAAAAGTAAGGTTAATACTGATATAAGACGTTCCACGAAAAAGATAGGTAGATATATAGCTATTGTAATTATAATCGGTTTATTTATATATGGATTTTATTCATTGGGAAATTTTTTGGGAGTGAAAATCGACGGACATAACAATAGTATTGTTGATAATAATATAAGTGCTGAAATAGATATAGGAAGCGTAGATAAGAAGCCCAAGGATAAACCTACCACAGATAAAAGCAATCAATCAGTTAATTTAGGTGATTTAAACGCTCCAACCGCAAAAACAGAAATAAAACAGATGAGCAAGACAGCCGATACAGCCATGTATCAGGTGATTACAGATAACGATTCGTATAAACTCAAAATAGATATTGTAGGTACGAGATGCTGGATGGATATTTCGGTGGATGGATCTAGTGTATATAGCGGCATATTGACTACAGGTCAATCAAAAGAATTAGATATAAAATCTTCATCGACGGTAAAAATAAAGCTGGGCAAAGCCTCTGATGTAGCTATTTACATCGACGGGCAGGCTGTAGAAAAAGCAAATGTGCCAGGGATATATTGGTATGTATTTACTAAATAACAGGCAAAATGCCTGTTATTTAGTTTTTCTCTTTTTGATCCAGAAACCCAATATAAAGGCTCCTGGTGCCAGTATACCCCAGTATATCCATTTTTCAAGTTGTCTTAATAAATCATTATCTATAGCATTTTTGCTGCTACTACTGTATAAATTACTTAAAATATTTGCTTTTATTGCTCTATCTGCGATCAAATTGACTTTTCCTATTTCTTTTCCATCGAGTTCATAGCTTATATAACCTAGTCTTTGACCTTTATTTATAGGTACTTTTATGTTTTTTATTTTTATGTGTGCTTTTATAGAATCAGCTTTATCTGTAGGGACGGTATATATAAAATCCTGAGCGGCTTTTAAATCAACATATGCCGTAGTGCCATCTATAGGTATTTTTTTTACATAGTCGCCTTTATGAATGTAAGTTTTTGTTATAAAATTGTCCAAGCCATAATTTAGTAGATCAGTGGCATCTTTCCATATAATAGAGGAATCATCGTCGTAAATAGCAACTATTACTCGCCTGTCGTTTCGCATAGCTGTTGCAAGAAGGCACTTATTTGCTTCAGACGTATAACCAGTTTTGATGCCATCAGCGCCGTCATAGTGATACTTAGTTGGCCTTATTAACATGTTAGTATTTAACAAAACTCTTTTTTCTTTAAATTTATTTGTAGGAGGAATTACATACGTAATAGTATTTACTAGCTCCCTGAAAAACTGATTTTTCATGGCATATCTAGCGATTAATGCCATATCATATGCTGTCGTATAATGATCAGGATCATGAAGGCCATTTGGAGTAACAAAATGGCTATCTTTAGCTCCTATTTGTTGGGCTTTTTCGTTCATCATATTTGCGAAATTTTCGACGCTTCCACCAATATATTCTGCTATGGCTACAGCAGCGTCGTTGGCTGATTCTACCATCATAGCGTATAACAGTTGTCTTAATTTAAGCTGCTCGCCCTCACTTAAATATATTTTGCTACCTTCCACATTTGCTGCATTTTTACTGGCTGTAACAGTGTCGTCTAAATTTCCTTTTTCCAGAGCTAATATTGCAGTTAGCACTTTGGTTGTACTGGCTGGATATACTTTTATATGACCATTTTTATCATAAAGTATTTGGCCTGTTTCATAATCCATTACTACGGCGTTTTTAGCGTTGATTTGTGGGGGTGCGATTTTAGCAGGATTTGCATATGTAAAGCGTATATTTAAATTGAGTAAAAAAAGCATTATTATAATAATTGCGCTTTTTTTCAATTTTCATCCTCCTAAAACATTGATATTTTAATTATACCAAACCTCAAAAAATAAGAAAACAAAAATTTTGGACGCTATAAATATAAAAAATTCTATTAAATTTTGGTATACAATCTTCACAATATATAGATATGAATTGAGTTTATAAAAATTTGCATATTAAAACTTTAAAACTTAAAAACGCGAGAAAACGTAAACATAAGTTAGAAAGAGAGAGAAAAGTGAATATTTTTCTATTAAAATCATCTAAAATGGCGGATTTTCGTGAAATTTGACTATTGTTATCAATTCTCATTAATAGTATAATGTAATCATCACAAAAGTTTTGTTGGATATTTTGCTAAAACGTTTGATTCTTAAAAGAGGAGGTGGAAGAGAGAGCAAAAGGCTTTCTTAGGTAAAGGAGGAAGGAGGAGATGCTTTAATTTAAGATCTTACCGTTTTCCATATTAAATGTTTTTATAAATCAATTACATTTATAGTTTTACCTAAAATTAAAAATTTATTTTTTTAAAACACTTTTAAAAAATAATCTCTTAGAGAAGGATAGTGACCCTGAATATAATAAACAAGAAGGTCGAGAGGAAAATTGCTGGTTGGCCAAAGTCGCCTCTGTAACAAGAGGGAGAACCTTTTACTAGCAAAGGTTTACGGATTTTATTATATGCATGTTTAATATGAATGCTGTGGTTCTACATTATATAATATAATGTTGTACTATTGATTATATACGAGAGGTGGTTGAAGAGATGAGCCTTAGAGTTTTGGCTAAAAGGGTGGGGAATGCAATTATTACGCTTGTATTAGCGGTAATATTGACATTTGTATTGTTGAGGCTTACACCTGGTAGTGCTATAGACAACTGGGCAAGGCAATATGCTATACAATATCAGGTGACATTGGAAGAAGCATATAGAAGAATTGCTTTGATGATCAATTACAATCCTAAGGAACCTATCCCGTCTCAGTTTGTAAGGTATGCGAAGGGGTTGTTGCATGGCAATCTTGGTGTATCTATGATATATCAAAACAGGACAGTTAACGATATTATTGCTAGTGCATTGCCGTGGACAACGTTTGTCTTGACTATAGCATTGCTTATAAGTTTTACTATAGGTATGTTGCTTGGTGTAAATATGGCATGGAAAAGGAGTTCGTGGCTTGAACCTGTGATAGCTGTTTATGCGATTCTCTCTACGGCTATACCTGACTTTATATTTGCTATATTGTTATTGGTCATATTTGCTTACGGATTACAGTGGTTTCCTATAAACGGTGCATACGATCCGTATGTTACACCCGGGTTTAATTTGACGTTTATTTTAAATGTTCTCTATCACGCGGCCCTTCCAATTCTAACGTACGTACTCACAAATATAGGAGGATGGACGTTGGGAATGAAAGGTGCCGCGGTGAGCGTTCTAGGTGAAGATTATGTAACGGCGGCCAGAGCAAGAGGTATATCAGATAGAAAGATAATGAAAAACTATGTTAGAAAAAATGCTATATTGCCACAGATAACAGGTCTTGCTATAAGTTTTGGCGGAATGTTAGGTGGTTCAGCTCTTATAGAAAACTCATTCTCATATCCGGGTATGGGTTATTATTTGGGTCAGGCGATAGGACAGAGGGATTATACCGTCATGCAAGGAATGTTCCTTTTCATGAGTATCGTTATGATATTTGCGAACTTGATAGCTGATCTGCTTTACGCAAAACTTGACCCAAGGGTCAAAATAGAGGAGTGATGGTATATGGCGGATTTTTTCAGGGTAATATACAGAAATAAAAGATCGTTTGTAGGGCTTCTAATATTGGTGTTTTTCCTTTTGATGGCTATAATAGGGCCTATGTTGTTTAAACTGGATATGACCGTGCGTTATGACGAGAGGTATCAACCACCTTCGGCAAAACACTGGTTGGGCACAGATTACGCCGGAAGAGATACCTTTGTGCAGCTCGTATATGGTTCAAGAGACGTTCTGGTAATAGGCTTTTTTGCAGCGCTATTTACCTTGATAATAGGAATACTGATAGGCACTTTATCAGGATTGTTAGGCGGAAAAGTGGATATGATATTGATGTTGATAACGAACCTTTTCCTTACAATACCGAGCTTTCCTGCAATGCTGATGATGTCGGCATTGGTAAAGATAAAAGACCCCATAACTTTTTCCCTTATACTGGCAGCGTGGAGCTGGGGTGGATTGGCAAGAGCCATAAGGTCCCAGATTATATCTTTGAAAGAAAGGGATTTCATAGTAATATGTAGGGTCATGGGGTTAAAGACGTCCCACATCATATTCAGGGAGCTTATGCCCAATATCACATCATACCTGGCTATGAACTTTATTATGATAATGAAGGGAGCTATAGTAGCCAGCGTAGGATTGATGTTGTTAGGATTGGTACCGTATTCGCCAACTAACTGGGGTATGATGCTACAGCTGGCAATACAGCAGACTGGTGGAATATTCAATCCAAGAGGATATATTTACCTCTTATCGCCGATAGTTTGTTTGGGACTTTTCCAGACAGGGGCTATTTTCTTTGCCAATGGATTGGACGAAGCACTTAATCCGAGGTTAAGGGGATAAGGAGTGAAAGCGATGAATATAATAGAAATAAGGGATTTAACAATACAATTTCCGTTGAGAAATGGAACTATAACGGCAGCAAATCATGTAGATTTTGATATACCAGAAGGTAAGATAACAGGGCTTGTGGGAGAGAGCGGAAGCGGCAAATCTACCATGGCGTCAGCAATACTTAGAGTTGTAACGTCGCCGGGTAAAATTACCAGTGGCAGTATAATATATAATGGTTACGACGCCAAAGATAATGTTAAAAAAGACATCTTAAAATTTAATAATGCAGAGTTGCAGCGCTTCAGGTGGAAAGAAGTTGCAATGGTATTCCAGGCAGCTCAGAATGCGTTAAATCCAGTTGTGAGGATAGATGAACAGATAATAGAAACTGTGCAGGAACATGTGGATATGAGCCGTGAGGAGATACTCAAAAAGGCGTCAGACCTCCTGGACTACGTTAGATTGGAGCCAGAAAGGATACTGAAGTCTTATCCACATGAGCTTAGTGGTGGCATGAAGCAGAGGGTTATGATAGCTTTTAGCTTGTTGCTGGACCCAAAGTTTCTTATACTGGATGAGCCTACTACAGCATTAGATGTTATAACACAGGACTATATATTTGATATCTTGACCAAGATACACAAAGAGAGAGGAATCACGATGCTACTTCAGACACACGATATAGCAGTTGTAGCCAAGGTGGCAGATAGGATAGGAGTTATGTATGCAGGAGAAGTAGTTGAAGTGGGAGATATATATGAAGTATTTGAGGATCCTAAACATCCGTATACCATAGGTTTGATACACGCAGCTCCGTCTTTGATAGATGACCTGGGCAAGAGGACACCAATAAAAGGATCTCCTCCAAACCTTTTGAATCTGCCAAGCGGATGCCCCTTCCATCCAAGGTGCCCCTTTGCTAAACCGGTGTGCAAAGAAGTTAAACCTACTACTACAGTGCTGGGAGAAGATCATATAGTAAAATGTCATTCATATAACAATGAGAGATACAAGAAGGAGGGGCTGTTAGCATGAATCCAATAATCGAATTAAAGAATGTAAGTATGATCTTTGAAAAGAGGTCAGGCATATTTGGACCGGTATCTCATATAGGTGCAGTGGTAGACGTAAGTTTAGAAGTATATCCTGGAGAAATCCTGGCGTTGGTAGGAGAGAGT
The DNA here is from genome assembly GCF_900129075.1 of Caldanaerobius fijiensis DSM 17918. Taxonomy (NCBI): domain Bacteria; kingdom Bacillati; phylum Bacillota; class Clostridia; order Thermoanaerobacterales; family Thermoanaerobacteraceae; genus Caldanaerobius; species Caldanaerobius fijiensis. The sequence goes on along the minus strand of NZ_FQVH01000006.1, from coordinate 2,987 downwards.
GGATGCGGTAAGACCACGCTAGGTAAAATAGTGACAGGGTTGTATAAACCGACTCACGGTCAGTTGTTTTTTGAGGGAAAAGATGTATACAAAATGAATAAGGAAGAATTTGATAATTACAGAAATAGCGTTCAAATGGTGCAACAAGATGCTTTTGCAGCGTTAAATCCCGCAAGAACTATATATCAATCTCTTTCAGCTCCTATACTGCAAAAGAAATTGGTTAAAAACACAAAAGAAGCTTATGAAAGGGTATGTGAGCTATTAAAGATAGTGGAATTAACGCCGCCAGAGCAGTTTTTGGAGAAGTATCCCCATCAATTGAGCGGAGGTCAAAGACAGAGGGTCACAATGGCCAGGGCTATATCTTTAAACCCCAAGGTCATAGTGGCTGATGAGCCTGTGTCCATGATAGATGTGTCACTAAGGTTGGCTATGCTCAATTTGATGGCATCCTTGAATAAGAGTATGAATATAGCGTTTATATATATAACCCATGATTTATCTACAGCCAGGTATATAGCCCAAAATGGCAGGATGGCGGTTATGTATCTGGGCAAGATTGTAGAACAGGGCAATGTACAGGAAATACTGTCAAATCCGAGACATCCGTATTTGCAGGCATTGTTGACAGCTGTGCCTGTGCCTAATCCTAAGATAGCTAAAATGAAGAGAAAATTGCCTCTTAAGAGCTTGGAGATGCCAAGTGTAGCTAACCCGCCAAAGGGATGCAGGTTTAATCCAAGATGCCCCTATGCTGATAAAAAGTGCGAAGAGGTAGAGCCAGAGATGGTAAAATTAGGAAGTGGGTTTATAGCATGTCATAATTATGAGAAGGTGCCGAAATGGGAATTACCGAAAGCAAATTGATATATAAGTTTGCAGTGTTTTTATTGATATTAAGTCTTGTGCAACTTTTGTTTGTACAAAAGGGAACGGGTCAATTTGTCGTAACAGTGTATTCGGTGATTTTAAATGCAATTATAGTAGTGGCGTCAATTATGTATATACGCTATCTGGCTAAAAAGGAAAAAGGAAAAAGGCGTAGAGAGTAAAGAGATATAAGGAGATATATAAAGAGAATAAATCCTTCGAGGATTTATTCTCTTAATAACATTTAAGGGGTCTTGTATATGTTTGATTTTGTCGTCAAATGGATAATGATCGCGTACCTCTATATTGTTGTGCAGTTTTTAGGCTTTCTTAATCACCCGGAGTATTTAGCGCTGTTATTGTTGGTATCATTAATTATATCCTTTGTACTAAAGAAATTGTTGTTTAGGGATATGAGATTTAGGTATGGAGGTATAGTAGTATATTTTATTATCGCGTGTATTGGAAGTTACGTAGGGGACTACTTGTTAAATAAAACGGGTGGATTGGTATTCAGCGATTTTAATGTACTTGGAGGAGCAATAGGTTCTCTTGCTTTTTCATATATCTGGGGAAAACTTACCGCCAGAAAAGAGGTAAGCGATGTGAGACATTGGGAATGGTTAGATTCATACGTAAAGAGGAGATGAGGGGGAGCCAATTTGAGGGATAGATCGTTGGACTTTTTAAAAGGCGTTGCTTGCTTAATGATGATATTAGCTCATGCGCCTGTACAGATACCGCCGAGCTGGGGACTGTGTTTTTTTATAGCGAATATGGCTCCGGCGGTTTTTTTCCCCATTACAGGAATTACAACATTATATCAGATAAAAAAAAGGAACTTGAAAGTTCTTTTTTGCTTTTATGCTATTTTTTTTGTATTGGGGTTTAGTTACAATGCTCTATGGCATACATTTTATTTTACCAGAGATTTGGTAAGCGACATTTTACAGATTGTCGCCATAGCTGTTTTGATCATAGCGGTATTTGAAAAGGCGGGATTTAAAGATTATTCTTATATGTTTTTGGTTCCTTTACTGCTTCATCTTTTGCTTACGAATACTGTAACGTCCAACTTCTTTTTGAGGGAGTTTATTATGCCCCCAGGGGTTTTTACACTTCTTCCATGGTTGGGATTTTTTCTGTATGGAGTATATATGTACAAACATTCGCTGCTAGCTAATATTATAAATACGATTATCTTATTGCTTTTGCTAATATTATATAATGGTAAATTTTTTTCGTCTGATAAATGGAATATGGATGCATCGTATTTTTTTGCATCGCTCTTTTTGTTTTCGATGCTGTTTATTGTGACAAGAGGGCTAAAAAATGTAGAAGTTCCTATTATAAACTATTTTGGCAGAAATTCATTGATGTTTTTGTATACACATATTTTATTCATGAGAAAATACGTACGGTATTTTAAATTATCGCAGGCTTCGCTCACATTTTTTATAATTTCTATTATAGGTGTTTATGTTTTTATGTTGATTGCAACACGTTTAAATGAATTTACATTGGCGCGTCTATCAAATAACGTTGCTTTCTGGGCTATTTTACTAGTGAATGTCATTATTTTGCCATTTGCCACCAAGAATGTAGAAATAATTGTTAATATTTCATACATAATTGGTATAATCTTTGCACTGAATTACCATAATTTGATGAAATTGATAGAAACTAAATTGCAATGGTTTTCAAAGAGTGATAAAATGGATGTGGTCTAAATATATTTAATTATGCATATCTCATAGAAGAGAGGTGTATAGAATCAGGCGAGTTTGATGTTATGCAGATGCATTATAACCTCTTGCATAGAGATAACCAGCAAAACATATTAGACTTGATATAAAAGGGCCCTACAGATTGTGGGCGTTAAGTAAAAAAATATTATAAAGACAAGCGGTGTAATGTCAAGTGGTATTTTTTGGAACCTTGAAAAATAAAGGCCTCAAAAACTCTAAAAAAGACAACACTTAATAAACCCACCATATATTGGATAATAATGGAAGGAAACTTAGCTGATATTCAGTTAAATGTATTTGCTAAATCTATCCATTACCTCCCGGTTGGTAGATTTGGCCTTTGCTCAGCAAGGCAAAGACCAGTCT